>JBJTNC010000099.1:0-2413 GCA_046073865.1 Micrococcales bacterium
GGCAACCGCGATGCGCGCCTCCGGCACCAACTCCTGCAAATCCTTGGCAACCTTATCGATGCTGGAAACCCGGTTGTGCACGAAGAACACCTGGCCCTCGCGGATGAGCTCGCGGCGAATAGCTGCGGCAACCTGCTTCTCGCTGTACCCACCGATGTAGGTGAGAATCGGGTGGCGTTCCTCGGGTGCGGTGGCCAGCGTGCTCATCTCTCGAATGCCGGTGATTGCCATCTCGAGGGTGCGCGGAATTGGCGTGGCGCTCATTGAGAGCACATCCACGTTTGCACGAAACTCCTTGAGCTTCTCCTTGTGCTCAACTCCGAAGCGCTGCTCTTCATCCACGATGATGAGGCCGAGGTCCTTGAACTTTACGCTTCCGGCAAGCAGGCGGTGGGTGCCCACAACCATGTCAACGGCTCCGGTCTCGAGGCCCTCGAGAATGGCCTTGGCCTGCTTGTCCGTCTGGAAACGCGACAGCGCCTCCACCCTAACCGGGAAGCCCGAGAAACGCTCGTGCAGGGTTTCCACGTGCTGGCGCACCAGGAGCGTGGTTGGCACCAGCATGGCAACCTGCTTGCCGTCCTGGATTGCCTTGAAGGCGGCGCGCAGCGCCACCTCGGTCTTGCCGTAGCCAACATCGCCGGCCAGAAGCCTGTCCATAGGAACCGGACGCTCCATGTCGCGCTTGATCTCATCGATGGTGGCCAGCTGGTCCGCTGTCTCAACGTACGGGAACGCATCCTCCATCTCGCGCTGCCAGGTGGTGTCGGAGCCAAAGGCGTGACCCTTTGCCTTCACGCGCTGCGAGTAGAGCTTCACCAGGTCGACGGCAATCTTGCGAACCGCCTTGCGAGCCTTGCCCTTGGTCTGCGCCCAGTCGGAGCCACCCATCTTGGAAAGCACCGGGGCCTCGCCGCCAACGTACTTTGTGAGGTAGTCCAGCTGGTCGGTTGGAACGTAGAGATTGTCGTTTGGCGCGCCGCGCTTGGATGGCGCAAACTCAATCACCAGGAACTCGCGCATGTGGGTCTGACTGCCGGCTCCGGCGCGTCGCTGAATCATCTCCACAAAGCGGCCGATGCCGTGCACCTCGTGCACAACGTAGTCGCCGGCCTTCAGCGTGAGCGGGTCAACCACGTTGCCGCGCTTGGCCGCCATCTTGCGGGCAGTTGGGCTCACGTAGGCGTTTGACTTGCCGTAAACCTCGTGCTCGGTCAGCACGATCAGTTTGGCTTCTGGCGCCGCAAAGCCGCGACGCAGTGGCGACTGCACAACGTAGGCGGTCTTGGCCGCGGGTTCCGCCGGAAGCGCCTCAACAAACTTGGCATCGATGCGGGTCATCGCCAGCATCTCAGCGAGGCGCTCGCCCATGCCGTGGCCCTCAGCGCTCACCACAACCAGCTGACCGGCCGCCAACTGGTCCGCAATCCAGTCGGTCACCGAGGCATCGATGGCCTTGAAGTTTGGAATCTCGAGCAGGTCCAGGTTGTGCAGGGTGTCGTCATCCGCACCAAACTGGCTCACGGTAAACAGCGGCCTGCCGCCCAGGTTATGGGTCCAGTCAGACAAGCCAACGAAGCTTCCGCCGGCCAGCACCTCGGTGAGGTCAATCGGCGCCTTGTTGGCGGCCGCCAGCTTGTCGTCGGGGGTTTCGCCAACGCGGGCAATCGCGGCATCCCAGGCTGCGTGCAGGAACTCCTCGTTGGTGTCGATCAGGCTAGCCGCGCGGGCGGCGGCCTTCTCGGGGCTGAAAAGCAAAATCAGCGTGTCGGCGGGCAGGTACTCGGCAACCGAGACCATGGCGTCGGCGAGAACCGGAGCGAGCGACTCCATGCCGTCAACGGGAATGCCCTCGGCAATCTTGGCCAGCATGGTGGAGAGGTTGGGGAACTCGTGCTGCATCTGGCGGGCGCGTTGCGCAACCTGCGGCGTAATCACAATCTCACGCGCGGGGTAGATGACCACCGATGCCAGACGCCCGTGGTCTGGCAGCTCGGTGAGCGTGCGCTGGTCAGTGACGGAGAACTGGCGAATCTCCTCCAGCTCGTCACCAAAGAACTCGAGGCGCACGGCGTGCTCCGCCGTGGTTGGGAAGATGTCCACGATTCCACCGCGCACCGCAAACTCGCCACGCTTGGTAACCATGTCAACCCGGTGGTAGGCCTTCTCAACCAACTTCAAGTTGAGTTCCGGAAGGAAGTACTCCGAGCCCTTGGAGAGCTTTATCGGCGGGTGTTCCGCGAGCCCAGCAACCACAGGCTGGAGCGCTGCACGGACCGATGCTATGACATAGACGTTGTGCCCCAAGCCAGCCGCGGCATCCCCGGCCAGCTCGCCGAGTCTGTGCAGGGTTCGCAGGCGCTTGCCAACGGTCTCGGCGGATGGGCTCAGTCGCTCGTGGGGCAGAGTCTCC
>JBJTNC010000100.1:0-4736 GCA_046073865.1 Micrococcales bacterium
GTTTGAACGAGTGCGTCACGTCGTGGAAGCTGCCGCGGAATCGCTCCGCGAGACCGGCCTTGGCATAGATTTTCGCCAGCTTGTCGACCGCGGCCTCCATGCCGGACATCGGATACAGCGTGTCACGGCGGCACTCTTGGACGAGCAGTGCGCCCGGAGCATGCAGCGCGGCCGCGTCGGGCAGATCCAGTGCGCCATGCAGCGCGGGCGTGTACTGAACGCGGTTCGGCGCACCACAAACTCGGTATCCGAGCCGGGATCCAGAACGATTCGACCGTTGCCCTCGGAGGCAGCGGCAAGCGCAACCCTCGGGGTCTCAATTGGCACTGGTCGGGCTGTGCTGTTCCAGCGCGACATGGCGGCCACCGAGCTGAACACCGGCAGGGCAACCTGGCCATCGGGGCTGGAGATGGAAACTATCGAGAGGTCTGCGGACTTGTCGACGGTCTGACCGTGGGCGCCCTCCCCCGCCTCGCCTAAGTTGGCGAGCAATGGCACGAGTAGGCGCGCGGCACGCATGGCGACGAGCACGTCTTCGGCAACCGCATCACCCGAGCGCAATGCCTGGATTGCGGCCACGAGGTTTGTGTCGGCGGAGCCGTCATCGCCGGCCCAAGGATTGGCCTCGAAGTGGCGTCCCTCCCAGGGAACACCGGCCGAGTCAGCGAACCTATCCGGGTTCATGTGCTGGTACTCGTGGTCGTGGCTCATGGATGAATGCCTGGTTGCGGCCAGTGGCTAGAGGACCGTGTCCACGCTGGCACCGCCGGCTACGGCGAGCGCCTGCTCCAGAGTGAAGCGTCCCGCGTAGAGGCTCTTGCCGAGGATGGCGCCTTCGAGGCCAGCGCCAACCAGTGCGTATAGGTCGGCGATGTCCTGCAGGCTGCTGATGCCACCGGAAGCCACCACCGGCTTGGAGGTGCGCTCCATGACCTGCTTGAGGAGTTCAACGTTAGGGCCGCGCAGTGTGCCGTCCTTGGTGACGTCGGTAACTACGTAGCGGGCGCAGCCGGCGTCCTCGAGGCGAGCCAAGACCTCCCAGAGGTCGCCGCCCTCCTTGGTCCAGCCGCGGGCGGCGAGGGTGGTGCCGCGAACATCGAGGCCAACAGCAACCGCATCGCCGTGCTTGGCGATTACGCGAGCGGTCCACTCCGGGTCCTCCAGTGCTGCGGTTCCGAGGTTCACGCGGGTGGCACCTGCCTCGAGTGCGGCCTCGAGCGATGCGTCGTCGCGGATTCCACCGGAGAGCTCGATCTTCACCGAGGTGCTGGCGTCAACCACGCGGCGGATGACATCGCGGTTGTTGCCGCGGCCAAAGGCTGCGTCAAGGTCAACCAGGTGAATCCACTCGGCTCCCGCGCTAATCCACTGCTGGGCGGCCTCAACGGGGTCGCCGTAGTCGGTCTCGCTGCCGGCCTCGCCCTGGGTGAGGCGCACGGCCTTGCCGTCGGCTACGTCAACGGCTGGAAGAAGTTCGAGATAGTTGCTCACGGCTTGGAGTGCCTTTCGGTTAGAAGCTGTTGACCCAGTTGGTGAGCAGGCGAATGCCCGCCTGGCCAGACTTTTCGGGGTGGAACTGCGTGGATGAGAGTGGGCCGTTTTCTACCGCTGCCACGAATGGGCCGCCGTAGTTGGCGTAGGTGATCTTTGGGGCCACAAAGGCACCGCCGCCGAGTGGCGGGAAGTGCTTCACACCGTAGGAGTGAACAAAGTAGAAGCGTTCGTCGCGGATGCCATCGAAGAGAACCGAACCCTCGGCCGCCTCAACGGTGTTCCAGCCCATGTGCGGAAGCATAGGCGCATCAAGCTTCTCTACAACACCCGGCCACTGCCCCAGACCCTCGGTCTCCACGCCGTGCTCTACACCCTGCTCAAACATCACCTGCTGACCAACGCAGATGCCCAGCACCGCGTTGCCGGCAACCAGACGCTGCTCGATCAGGCGCGCGCCGCCAACGGTTGCCAGCTGCTTCATCACTGCCTCGAACGCGCCGACGCCCGGAACGATCAGTCCGTGAGCGCCGAGAACCTTGGCTGGATCGGCGGTAAGTTCAACGTTTGCGCCGGCGGCAGCCACCGCCTTTGCAACCGAGTGCACGTTGCCCGAACCGTAGTCCAGGACAACCACGGTTGGTTGGGTCACAGGGCACCCTTGGTGCTAGGGATTCCCTCAACGCGGGCGTCTGGCTCAACCGCCTTGCGGAACGCGCGGGCGAATGCCTTCATCTCGGTCTCCGCGATGTGGTGCGGGTCGCGGCCGTCGAGCACGGTGACGTGA
Source organism: Micrococcales bacterium (assembly GCA_046073865.1). GTDB lineage: Bacteria > Actinomycetota > Actinomycetes > Actinomycetales > Microbacteriaceae > Rhodoluna. The sequence goes on from JBJTNC010000100.1 coordinate 2,279, forward strand.
ACGGTTAGCCCGGCGTTGTAGGCGATTGCCTCGAAGACGTGGCGAACCATGCTGCCGGTGAAGTGGCCACCAATCAGGTGGAACTCGAAACCGGCAGGCTCGCCCTTGTGCACGAGGTACGGGCGGCCCGAGACGTCAACAACGGCGCGAACCAGCGCGTCGTCCAGCGGCACGGTGGCATCGCCGTAACGACCGATGCCGGCCTTGTCGCCGAGAGCCTGCTTAATGGCCTGGCCCAAAACAATTGCGGTGTCCTCCACCGTGTGGTGCACATCGATGTGGGTGTCACCGGAGGCGTTCACCGTTAGGTCTACCAGCGAGTGCTTGGCGAACGCGGTGAGCATGTGATCCCAGAAAGGCACGGTGGTGTTGATCTGAGACTTGCCGGTTCCGTCCAGGTTGATGGTCAGCTCGATGCTGGACTCACTGGTCTTGCGGCTGAGGCTAGCGGTACGACTCATCGTCGGAAGCCTTTCGGTGGAGGATTTTGGCGCGAACACTGCGCCAGGATCAATTTTACGGCTAGGCCAGTACTTCGCGCAGCGCGTTTAGGAAGGCGGTGGTCTCTGAGGCCGTTCCGGCAGTAACGCGCAGTGTGCCGGGAATCTTCACGTCACGGATGAGCACGTCTCGCTCCAGCAGCCGACGCCAGACCTTGTCGCTGTCCTCCAGACCACCGAAGAGCACAAAGTTGGCGTCTGAATCGAATACGTCCAGCCCCATGGCTCGCAGTTCCTCAACGATTCTGTCGCGCTGCTTGCGGATGTCATCCACGTTGGCAAGGAGGGCGTCGGCGTGCGCGAGGGCGCCCTCGGCCGCAGCCTGGGTGAATGCGCTGAGATGGTACGGCAGGCGCACCAGACGAAGGGCGTCGCAGGCGGCGGGGTCTGCGATGAGGTAACCGAGACGAGCCCCGGCAAACGCGAATGCCTTGCTCATGGTGCGGCTAACCAGCAGACGCGGGCGACCCGGCAGCAGGTTGATTGCAGTTACCGAGGTGTCGTGCGCGAACTCGGCGTAGGCCTCGTCAACCACAACGATTCCGCCGTGCTCACTGGCCGCCTCGTAGGCCGCCTCGATGCATTCGATGTCCAGCGGAGTGCCGGTTGGGTTGTTTGGAGAGCAGAGCATGGTGATGGTTGGCTTGTGCTTGCGCACCGCAGCCGCCACGAAGTCAGCGGTGAGGGTGAATCGTTCCTCGCGCCCCTCGGCAATGTAAGTGGAGCCGGTTCCCTCAGCGATCAGCGGGTACATGGAGTAAGTGGGACTGAAGCCAAGTGCCGTGCGGCCAGGCCCTCCAAAGGCCTGGAAGATGTGCTGCAGAACCTCGTTGGAGCCGTTTCCCGCCCAGATTTGCTCCGCCGTTACACCGCGTCCGATGTAGTTGGCCAGGGCCTGACGGAGTTCGGTGAACTCGCGGTCGGGGTAGCGGTTTACCTCGAGCACCGCGGCCGCTAGGCGCTGAACGATGTCGATTGCTGCTTCCTCAGGGATTCGGTGACTGTTCTCGTTTACGTTGAGGGCTACCGAGACATTCAGCTGCGGGGCGCCGTAAGGCTTCTGGCCAACTAGGTCGGCTCGGAGGGGAAACGAGGATAGATCGGTCACTTAATAAGGTTACCCGAGGCAGCGAGGAAGGTGCGGCCCCGGGTAAGTGGGCTGGAGGCGCGGCCTAGCTGCTGCCACGCCACCAAGTCTTAGTTGTTTGGAATGGCGATGCGCTCGCCCGCAACCACGCCAACCGAACCGAGGTTGTTCATGGTGGTTACGTCGTCAATCCAGGAGTTTGGGTCTGTGTCTGGGGCGTAACGCTGAGCCAGGCTCCAGAGGGTGTCTCCGGCAGAGACGCTCACGTAGTGGAATGTTCCAGGGTTGACCTTGGCGTCGCTCGCGGCCGCGCCACCGATTAGAGCGGGTAGCTGACCGGCAGCCGTGATTGCCAGGGCGAGGACCGCGGCTACGCCTAGGCGGCGGAGGCGGAAGTTGGCGGGCTTGGCGCTGGCCAACGAACGCGGAGCCGAAACCGCACGAGGCGCAACCGAAGCGCGGGCACCTGCCGGGCGCAGGTGACGCGCCTGAGCGGAAGCGAAAGCGCTGTTGCGGTAGTTGCTGCTCTGAGCTGCGATTGCCATGATCTTGCCTTTCGGTTTCGAACATTTGTTTCGAACATCTGTTCTAATAATTCAACTTTACGACCACCCTGCGACACTTTGTCAAGATTTTTTCTCAACATTTTCGAAAATCTGTTTGGAAACCTTTAGATTTTCGAATAAAGTTTCGATAGTGGATCTAAAAAAGATTCAAGCAACCGGCTCAGACATTTATTTGGAGGCAGCGGTGGAACAGAAGTTGACCCAGCGTCAGCAGGCGGTGCTGGATGCAATCCGTACCCTGCGCGAGGCGAGAGACATGCCTCCAACTCTTCGCGAAATCGCTGAGGCCGTTGGCCTCAAGAGTG
>JBJTNC010000101.1:0-4500 GCA_046073865.1 Micrococcales bacterium
ACTTCAAGGAAGAGTAGAAATGCCAGTACCAAAGCGCCGCCTCTCGCGTAGCAACACCCGCCACCGCCGCTCGGCTTGGAAGGCTGCTCCGCTAACCCTCGTAAAGACCATCGAGAACGGCAAGACCGTTTACTCGCTTCCTCACCGCGCAAAGGTTGTTGAGGACTCCAACGGCACCGCTCTGTTCATGGAGTACAAGGGCCGCAAGGTCGCTGACGCCTAAACAGCCTCGATAGCCGGCACAGCCGTCTAACGCTGATGGACATCAACGCACTCCGCCTCATCATTGGTGAGTCTGTTGACGCCCAGTTGCTGGAAGAAGCACTTACCCATCGTTCCTTCGCAGAGGGAGCAGGGGGCATACCCAACCTCGAGCGCCTAGAGTTTCTAGGCGATTCGGTGTTGGGTTTTGTCGTTACCGAGGACATTTTTGCCAGGTTCCCTGAGCTGAACGAAACCAAGCCCACGCAGGTTCGCATCAAGCTGGTGAGCGAGCCAAACCTGGCCGTGGCCTGCCGCCGCGCCGGCATCAACGCGCACATCCGCCTGGGTAAGGGTGTCATCCGCCAGGGCGACCAGGACCGCCCAAGCATTCTGGCCGACGTCTTCGAGGCCGTCATCGGTGCAATCTTTGTTGACAAGGGCCTGGATGCCGCGCGCCGCTTTGTTCACGCGCAGATTCTCGACCACCTCGAGGATGTAGAAGAAATCCTCCACCAGTTTGACCCGCGGGCGGACCTCGAGGAGTTTTGCCGCAAGCGTAAGCTCAACTTCGTTTACGAGTATTCCGCCGAGGGGCCTGCCAACCAGCAGGTCTTCACGGCTCGCGTGCTGATCAACAAGGCGCCGATGGGCGTTGGCACGGGTCCAACCCGAAAGGCCGCCGCAACCGCTGCGGCCGCCGCCACACTCGTGCTCTCCGGCGTTGCCCCTAGGCAGCCAAAGCAGGAGAAGTAGTGCCAGAGCTACCAGAGGTAGAGACCGTCCGCTCCGGCCTGGCTCCATCGATGACCGGCGGAGTACTTGGCTCAATCGAGATTCACGACGTTCGCTCACTAAAGCGTCACGCCGGAGGGCCATCAGACTTCGTAACCCAGCTGGTTGGCCGCAGGGTATTAGGCGTGGTTCGTCGCGGAAAGTTCCTCTGGATGCCGCTGGAACCGCGCGAGGGCGATGGCGACCATCGCCTGGCCATGGTTGGCCACCTGGGAATGAGTGGGCAGATGCTGCTTCGCGTCCCGGGTCACGCTCCAGATAAACTCACCCGAATCACCATCCACTTCACCGAGGCCTCGGGGGAGGCCTGCGAGTTCAGGTTTGTTGACCAGCGTCTTTTTGGCGGGTTGTTCATCGATGTTCTGGTTCCAACCGCGGACGGCAAGCCGGGCGGCTTCAGCGCTGGCGTTGGCGCCGGCAGCTGGTGGGAGAACCTGATTCCGGCGACCGCCGCACACATTTCGCGCGACCCGCTAGACCCAGACTTCGATGAGCCGGCAATGCTGGCGCGCCTCCTGAAGAAGAACACCGGGCTGAAGCGCGCGCTGCTGGACCAGGGGCTGGTCAGCGGCATCGGCAACATTTACGCGGACGAAACCCTCTGGGCGTCCAAGCTGCACTACGACCACCCCGCAAATCAGCTTTCGCGCGCCAAGGCACAGCAGGTGATGGCGGAGGTGCGGCAGATTCTGGAACGCGCGGTTCGGGTTGGCGGAACCTCTTTTGACGAGCAGTACAAGAACGTGAACGGCGATAGCGGCTACTTTGAGATCTCGCTCAACGCCTACGGGCGGGCGGGCACGCCGTGTAACCGCTGCGGCACAGATATTGTGCGTGAGGACTGGGCAAACCGCGGCAGCCACTTCTGCCCAAGGTGTCAGCGCCTAAAGCGATAGCCCAGCGGCCCGCCACCAAAAACGCCAGCCCAGCCTTTTCGGTAGGGTAGTTGTTTACGGGGAAAAGCCCCGAAACGCCATCATTTTCAACGAACGCGCCAGCGGAGGAGGTCTGAGTCTTGTATCTGAAGAGTCTTACCCTCAAGGGCTTTAAGTCGTTCGCAACCCCAACCACCTTCGCATTCGAACCGGGCGTCACCTGCGTGGTTGGCCCCAACGGTTCCGGCAAGTCCAACGTGGTTGATGCGCTCGCCTGGGTGATGGGTGAGCAAGGCGCCAAGACCCTGCGCGGCGGCAAGATGGAAGACGTCATCTTTGCCGGCACCACCACCAAGGGGCCGCTGGGCCGCGCGGAGGTTCAGCTCACAATCGACAACACCGATGGCCAGCTGCCGATTGACTACACCGAGGTGACAATCTCGCGCACCATCTACCGCAACGGCGGTAGCGAGTATGCCATCAATGGAGAGGCCTGCCGCCTGCTAGACGTGCAGGAACTGCTCTCCGACTCGGGACTCGGCCGCGAGATGCACGTGATCGTGGGACAGGGTCAGCTGGACTCCGTTTTGAAGGCAACTCCGGAGGAGCGCCGCGGCTTCATCGAAGAGGCGGCCGGAATCCTCAAGCACCGGCGTCGCAAGGAAAAGACCGAGCGCAAGCTGGAAGCCATGCAGGTCAACCTGACCCGCCTGTCCGACCTCGCAGGCGAGGTTCGTCGCCAGCTGAAGCCGCTGGGGCAGCAGGCCGAAACCGCCCGCCAGGCTCAAGGCATCGCCTCGGTTGTGCGCGACGCCAAGAGTCGCATCTATGCTGCCGAACTGGTTGCCCTCCAAAAGGCAGTTGACGAGACCGCCGACACCGAGGCGGAGCGCAAGGCCGAACGCACCATTTTGCAGACGGTTCTGAACGAGAACCAGGCCAGACTTCACGAACTCGAGGCCGCTCAGGTCTCCACCCAGGTGGATGCCGCACGCAACCTCGCCTACCGCTTCGATTCCGTGGCCGAGCGCTATCGATCGCTGTTGAATATGGCCAGCCAGCGCGTGACTCTGCTGAGCCAGCAGGGCAACCTGGGAAGCAACCTTCAGGACCCTGATGCCCTGCAGGCCCAGGTGGCTGAGGCCGGTGCCGAGGTTGCCGCGCTCGAGGCCCTGGTTGCCGAACTGCGCGAGCGCCTGACCGAAGCCGAGAAGGCAAAGAACGTTTGCCGCGACGCCCTAGAGGTCTTTGACAACGAGGTTGCCGAGCAGAGCGCGCTGATCACCAAGCACGACCTGGAGCTTGGTCGCCTCTCGAACGAGGCCGCAGTTGCCGAAAGCAAGCTGGTGAGTCTGCGCGAAGAGGTTGTTCGTCACGAGCAGGCCCTGGCTAACGCGGGGGAGCGCGCCCGGGCATCGCTGGAGGAATACGAGGCGCTTGAGGCTCAGCTGCAGGACACTCATCAGGGTGACTCCAGCGAGTTTGAGGCCCGCTACGAGGCCGCCCAGCAGCAGGTTGCGCAGTCGCAGGCGCGCATCGATGCCCTGCGCGAAGAACTTCACACCGAGGAGCGTTCCCGCGACTCCCTGGCGGCTAAGCGCAGCGCGCTAAACCTGACGCTGGAGCAGAAGGACGGCGCAACCAACCTCACGGCTGCCGGCCTCCGCGGCATTCGCGGCCTGATTGCCAACCACATGAAGATTGAGGCGGGCTTTGAGGCCGCCATCGCGGCAGCCCTGGGAACTCTGGCCGACGCCCTGGTTGCCGACACCCGCGAGGCCGGTCTGGACGCGCTTTCCCACCTGAAGGACACCGACGGCGGCCGCGTCGAACTGGTGCTGGCAGACGTTGACACCGATGGCACCGTTGCCGACTTTGCAAAGGTGGCAGGCGCGCGCTCGGCCATCGATGTAGTGAAGGCGCCGAGCGGCATTCTTGCGCTTCTTGCCAACGTGGTGGTTGTGGACGACCTAGCAGCGGCCAAGAGTCTCTACGCCGCTGATTCATCGGTAGCGGCACTGACCGTAATTACCCGCGATGGCGATGTGCTCAGCGGCAGCGTGCTGCGCGGAGGTTCGGGTCGCAAGACCTCCAAGGTTGAGCTGGTTGCTGAGCGCGATGCCGCCGAAACCCAGCTTGCCAAGGCAAACGAGAAGATTGAGCAGTTGCGCGCCGAACTGGCGGAACTGCGCGGCGCCAACGAGGTGGCCCGTGAGGCGGAGAAGACGGCGCTGGCGGCCCTGAAGCAGCACGACTCGCAGCTGGCGGCAAACGCCGAGCGCCTCGGACGCCTCCGGGTTCAGGCCGAGGCGGGCCAGGCCGAACTGGACCGCTTGGCACAGGTTGCCGCCACCGCCGGCGAGGGCATTGCCCAGGCGGAGGCTCGCCTGGCTGCCGCCGTGCTGGCCCACGACACCTTCGCGGCGCAGGAGCGACCCGTGATATCCCTCGATGATCGCGCAACTCTGGTTGCCAATCTCGAACAGGAGCGCCAGCGCGAGCTGGACATCCGCATCGAACTTGGTGCGGCCCAGGAGCGTCTGTGCGTGGAGCGCGAGCGCGTGGTTCTCCTCACCCGCCAGGTTTCGGAGGCGGTTGCGGCCCAGGAGCGCGCGCGTGCGGCCATCGC
>JBJTNC010000102.1:0-2492 GCA_046073865.1 Micrococcales bacterium
ATTCAGCCTGATGAAGACCGCAGACGGCGTCTCCCCTGGCATCTCCGGCCTAGATGTTCTCATCAGCATTGTGGTCTTCACACTCCTCTACGGCGCACTCGCAGTGGTTGAGTTTGGAATCCTTCGCAAAGCGGTTGCCGCAGGTCCTGACGTTCTTGTAGCACAGGATGAAAATGCAGACGCCGACCACCTAGCCGTTGCTTACTAAAGGAGACAACCAAAATGGCTCTTAACGAAATCTGGTTCCTAATCGTAGGATTCCTGTTCATCGGCTACTTCGTGCTAGACGGCTTCGACTTCGGAGTTGGCATGTCGCTACCGTTCCTGGGCAAGGACGACACCGATCGTCGCGTGCTCATCAACACCATCGGCCCAGTGTGGGACCTCAACGAGACCTGGGTCATCGTTGCCGGCGCCTCGCTCTTTGCATCCTTCCCAGAGTGGTACGCCACCCTGTTCAGCGGCTTCTACCTGGCGCTGCTGCTCATCCTTGCCGCTCTGATTGCCCGAGGCGTTGCCTTCGAGTATCGCGGTAAGCGCGAGGACGCCAAGTGGCGCAAGACCTTCGACTGGATGATTGTGGTTGGCTCGGCCCTGCCTGCGCTGCTCTGGGGTGTGGCATTCGCCAACATTGTTCAGGGCGTGCCAATGATCATCAAGGGTTCGGACCACCTGTACACCGGTAACCTGTTCACTCTGCTCAACCCTTACGGCCTGCTGGGAGGGCTCACCACCCTGAGCGTGTTCTTCCTGCACGGACTTGTGTTCATTACTCTCAAGTCCGAGGGCGAGATCAAGGACCGTGCCCGTGAGCTTGCAAAGAAGGTTGGCTACGTGGCAACCGTGATTGCCGCTAGCTTCCTGCTCTGGACCCTGTTTACTCACCTGAGCGTTCTGGGTGCGGTTCTTACATTGGTTGCGGCACTGGCTCTGATTGCCGCACAGTTGGCAAACTTTGCCAAGCGTGACGGCCGCGCATTCGCTCTGATGGTGGTCACCATCATCGCAGCGGTTGGTTCTTTGTTTGCAGCGCTGTACCCAAACGTGCTGCCCTCAACCACCGATGCAGCGTTCAGCCTCAACATCGATAACGCTTCGTCCAGCCATTACACTCTGACTGTAATGACGTGGGTGGCCGGAATCATGCTTCCGTTTGTCCTCGCTTACCAGACCTGGACCTACTGGGTGTTCCGCAAGCGCATCAGCCGCAAGAGCATCCCAGCTGGTTCCCACTAACAGACACCGGGAGGGTGGAGCATTAAGCCACTTGACCCACGCCTGCTAAAGACCGCCAGGGCGGCCCGTTGGTTCATCGCCATCGTGGTTGCTCTGGCGGTTCTTTCAATGGCGTTTACGGTTGGTTTCTCTTACCTGCTCAGCGGGTTTATAGCTGGGGTTTTTGCCGGTGGTCGCAATGCCCACACCGATGTTCTGGTGCTGGTGGGAGTGCTGCTGTTGGGCCTCGGCCGTGCCGCGCTCATCTGGGTGCAGGAGTGGCTTGCATCGATGGCGGCCGCGAGGGCGAAGACGCAATTGCGCGGCGCGCTGCTTGCCGCTCTGGAAAAGCTTGGGCCTGAATGGCTGGCCAAGCGTCACAGTTCTTCCGTTGCACTTTTGGCCACCACGAAGCTGGACGCCCTGGATGCCTACTTTGCCAAGTTCCTGCCGCAGTTGGTTTACACGGCACTTATCACTCCGGTGTTGACGGCGCTCATCTGGGGAAGTGACCTCTGGAGCGGCGTTGCCGTGGTCTGCACCCTGCCGCTGATTCCGCTGTTCATGATCTTCATTGGCTGGGCAACGCAGACCGCTCAGCAGCGCCAACTAGCCTCGGTCACAGCACTCTGGCAGCACTTTGGAGAAGTGCTTCGGGGGCTCACAACCCTGCGGGTCTTTGGCCGACTCCCCCGTCAGCCTCAAGCCATTCTGGCGGCATCCGAGGGTTATCGCCGCCGCACCATGAAGGTTCTGCGGCTCTCGTTTTTGAGCGGCTTCGCGCTGGAGGTTGCGGCATCACTCTCGGTGGCTCTAGTTGCGGTTTCCATTGGCATCCGCCTGATTGACGGCACCCTGAGCCTTGAGACCGGACTCTTTGTGCTGCTGCTTGCACCGGAGGCATACTTGCCTCTGCGCATGGTTGGCGCCAACTTCCACGCCAGCAGCGAGGGCGTTGCGGTTAGCGGTCAGGTGCTGGACGTGATTGACGAGGCCGCTGCTGCGGTTTCCGGCGCGGTTGACGCCGCTACGGTAAGTGCACCGATGGACCTCTCCTGGTCACCTGGGGGCGTGGTTACCCAGCTGAGCGGGCAGTTGCTAATGCATCTGGTTCTTCGGTAATTACATATACAATTACGGGTACCGGCGGTTGTACAAATGTCTCAGCCACACGAACTGTTACTGTCACTCCCATTCCTGTAATTACAGCCCAACCTGCTACAACAGTTCAGAACTATTGTCAAAATGGAACTGCTACTGCTTTATCTGTAACAGCA
>JBJTNC010000103.1:0-7645 GCA_046073865.1 Micrococcales bacterium
CTGGAGCGCGTGACCGCCGGCCGCGGCGTTCCCTACGAGCGCCTGGTTGAGGTCTCGCACCACTACCTGGCCCTGGGTGGCGTGAGCCCCATCAACCAGCAGAACCGCGAACTACTTGCCGCCATGCGCGAGCACTTCCCAAGCCGCGGGGTAAACCTGCCCATCTACTGGGGTAACCGCAACAGCGAGCCATACTTCGCCGATGTGCTCAAGCAGATGCACGCCGACGGACATCGCAGCATTTTGGCATTTGTCACCAGCGCCTACTCCTCGTACTCCGGCTGCCGCCAGTATCGCGAAAACCTGGGAGTTGCACTTGAGGAGACCGGCCTGGCCGATGAGCTCACCGTGCACAAGATTCGCCACTACTTCGACCACCCGGGCTTCCTTGCCCCCGTTGCAAAGGACCTGGCGCGCGCGGTTACGGCCATGCACACCGATGGCCTGAAGAACGAGGACATCGCAATCATGTTCGCCACCCACTCCATTCCTAACTCGATGGGTGAGACCAGCGGACCGGAGTTCCGTCGTGAGGAGATGAAGGCGCTCGCCGAGGCCGCGCCAGACCAGTACGGCGAGGCCAAGCTTCGCGCCAAAGGCAAGGAACTGCCATGGAACGAGACCCGTCCCGCCGGTGGCGCCTACGCAGCGCAGCACCTTGCGGCCGCCCGCCTGGTTGTTGAGATGGCCAGGGCCGAACTGGGCAGCGATGAGCTACCGCACTGGTCTCTGGTTTACCAGAGCCGCTCCGGTTCGCCAACCGTCCCATGGCTGGAACCAGACATCAACGACGCCATCGCGGCTGCCAAGGACGCCGGCGCCAAAGGCGTCATCGTTGTGCCAATTGGATTCGTGAGCGACCACGTTGAGGTTGTCTGGGATCTAGACAACGAGGCCAAGGAGACCTGCGACGAGTTGGGTCTAGCCTTCGACCGCGTTCGCACCAGCGGCGTTGCCGCGGAGTTTGTGGATGGAATCGCGGACCTGATTCTGGAGCGTCAGGCTGGAGCCGAGCGCAAGGCGCTCAGCGAGCTTGGCCCGTGGAGTGACTTCTGCAAGGCAGACTGCTGCCCGAACGCCCGCAGGGTGCTTCCGGTGGTTGCCGGCGCCCGAGACTAACCGCTAGACAAAGCGGTCAGACAAAGAGGCTAGTCTCGCCACTTTCGCACGTCCAGCTGGGTTAGCCAGTCGACGAAGTGGGAGTTTGCGAGCACGGCCGCGCCTCGGGTGGAGCGCATGAGGTCGATTGCGGCCTTGGCGCTCATTCCATCGCGGATAAGGACCAGCGCCATGATCAATGAAGACCGGTTGATGCCGGCCTGGCAGCGGATCAGCACGCGCTTGCCGGCCTTCCAGTCGGCGTGTGCGGTGAGAACAATTGAGCGAATGTCATCCAGGTTGAAGTCTGACATCGTGCCGTCAAGAATGCCCAGGCGAATCTCTTTGACGAACCAGTCCGCCGGCCTAGCCCAGGCGTAGAGCGTCACAACCGTATCGAAGTCGTCCTTGGTGATGCTGGGTTCCGGCATGCCAAAGGATTGGCCGGGGCGTACGGTGGCGAGGTCGTCCTCGCTGGGAGTGCCGCCGAGGAAGAGGCCTGGGAGCACCTGGTTCCAGACATCGGTGGGGTAGTAAACGTTGTAGCGGGGTGCCGCAAACTCGTGAATCAGGGCGTCCAGATTCTGAGACTCATCCTTTGGTGAATCCTTGCCTTTTGAGGTGTGTGAATCTTTAGCCATAGGGGTCAAGTTTAACTTGTGCCCCGGACATTGAGAAGGGTCGCTGTGGACTAGCCCACTTCGGGGAGGCGAATGACCGAGCGCAGGCCACCGAGCGGGCTGGGCTCTAGCCTCATTGAACCGCCGTGTTTGGCAACCACTCCCGCCATGATGCTCATGCCCAGGCCGCTTCCCCCGTTCTCGCGACTCCGCGATGGATCGAAGCGCTCGAAGAAGCCAACCCCGCGCTGGTATGCCTCGGGGCTTAGGCCCGGGCCCGCATCGTCAATCACCAGCTGCGCCCAGCCATCGTGGTGCGTCAGCTCAATGGCGAAGGCGTCGTCTTCGGCGGTGTGCCGGCGAAGATTGCCGAACAGGTTGTTGAGCAGCTGCGAGATCAGGTGGCGATCGGCCACAACCTCGATGCCATCGGTCACATTCACCCGAGCCGGCCGCTTCGGCTGAAGGTCAAGCAGGCTGGTTGCCTGGTCGCGCAGAAGAGTGCTCAGGTCCACCGGCTCTGGGTTCCTTGCGCCACCGGGCTCACCCAACTCGGCCAACAGCAGCAGGTCGTTGATGAGCGACTGCATGCGCAGCACCTCTGCTTGGAGTTTGGGCACCGAGTTGACAACAAACTGCTGGCCGCGCTCGCTGCCCAGGTCGGCTCCGGCGTAGAGGTCAAGATAGCCGCGAATCACGGTCAACGGCGTGCGCAGCTCGTGGCTGGCGTCGCCCAGGAATCGCTGCATCTCTGCGCTGTGGGCCTTCAGCTGTCCAACCATCGAGCCGAGCGCCTCGCTCAACTCGGTCACTTCGTAGGAGCCATCGAGGGTCTCGAATGCGGCAACCTTGCCGTCGGCGATCTGACTGGCCTGATTCACCAGATTCTTGATGCCCCTGAGGTCGCGCCGAATCAACACCGCGATGGCAACGGCCGCCGCCAGAACCGCGAGGGCAACCGAAAGGTAAAGCCAGGTTTGGTTTTGCTGCAGTGCGCTGAGCTGCGGTTGGTAGCTGGTGGCGAGAACCACCCACTCGTCGTTTGGCAGCGGTATCGCCGAGAGAACGAAGTGCCTAGAGCCATGGGTTCGCAGCACCGGGTACTTGGCGGCCTCGCGAAGAACCCTCTTGGTTGGGGTGGTTTGCAGAACCGCAGACCCCTCGTTGATCACCGTGAAGTGGCCGTTGATGTCGAGAAGAGCTACCGTTAGGTCCTGCTGCTGGCCGTAGAGAAGAGCGGTTGAAAGGGCATCCTTTTTGGCCTCCGAGACCGCCTTTGCGTCCGTTGCCAACTCGTGCTTGATTGCGCCAATTTCGCGGTTGAAGCTTCCGAAAACACTCACTCCGCCAACGCCGAGCGTGGCAATCGTGATGATTGCCGTCGCCGTGATGGTGAGCCGAGTTTGGAGTTTCATTAGTCGGTGATCATGAACCCGATGCCGCGGATTGTCTTGATGCCTTCCCAGTCGGCGGTGTGAAGCTTCTTTCTCAGGTAGGAGATGTAAGTGTCAACAACCGTGGCACCCGTTGCAAAGCCCATACCCCAGATTGCGTCCAGGAGCACCTCCTTGCGCGCAACCTTCTTGGGCTGGCGCATCAGGTACTTGAGCAGCTTGAACTCGGTGGGTGAGAGGTCAACCTCTTCGCCGTTCAGCAAAACGCGGTGGCTCTCATCGAAGAGTTCAACCGGGCCAACCTTGAGCGATTCTTCGTCCGCCGAGACCGGCGCCATAGTGCGACGAAGAATGGCGTTTACCCGCAGGATAAGCTCTTCCAGACCGAAGGGCTTGGTTACGTAGTCGTCTGCGCCAAGCTTCAAACCCTTGGTGATATCGTTTCGGTCGTGCCTCGCGGTCAGCATGATTGCAGGAGTGTTGTTCCCCTGAGCGCGCAGCTTTTCAAGCATCTCGTAGCCGTCCATGCGCGGCATGTTTACATCGGCGATGATTAGGTCAACCTCGGTATCGCGAAGCATTTTGAGCGCCTCGAAGCCATCCGCCGCCATTTGAGTGTCGAAGCCGGCGAGGTGCAGGGCGTCGCCAAGCATGTTGCGGATGCCAACCTCGTCATCGACTACCAGAATCTGAACCATGACCTCACTCAACCAGAGCATCCGAGGGTAATTGGTTATCCAATCCCTTTTAACAAAATCTTCACATGGAATTTGGCCATCCGCCGATAGAAAATGGTCTCGGAGGATTTTTTGATCATGGCATTCAACAAGAAAGCCGCTAGCTCATGGGGCAAGGCGACAATGACCGTATCGCTCGTTCTGGGCGTTGCTTTCGGGTCCTTCACAAGCACTCCGGCAAACGCTTCGTCGGTCAGCTCATCCTCTGCAGGCGCAGCCTCGGCTAACTCTTCAAACTCGGCGGTGGCTTTGGCTCAGGCCAAGTACAGCGCGGCGCTCGCCGCATACAAGTCGGCCGCCGCCGCCTTCGCCAGCGCCAAGGCAAACGCGGGTGCAACACCCAAGGCCCGCCAGGCCGCTTTTCAGGCAGCCAAGGCCGCCTACCAGAAGGCGAACCAGGCCCGCACCGCCGTCGTGCGCGCCATCAGCGCCGCTTACTCAAAGAGCATCACGGTTGCCAACGCCAACGCCAAGGTTGCTTTGAAGAAGGCGCGCACCGCTGAGAGCAAGAACCAGGTGCGCGCGCTTCAGGCCGCCGCCATCGTGGCCGCTACCTCCAGCCGCGAATCCGAACTGGGCGATCTAGAGGACCTCGGCAGCGCGCCATCGCAGGACAACTTCACCCCAAGCCCGAGCCCGTCCTCCACCGAGGACGGCCAGGACTCCGGCAGCGGTGGCGGTGGAAGTGGCAGGTCCGGCAGGGGCTCGAACGACTAAACCTTCGGTTAACCCGCCTTGTAGTATGGAAATACTGACTAGGGGGTTGGTTTGAAGAAAGCGCTCATCACGGGCATCACCGGGCAAGACGGCTCCTACCTTGCAGACTTCCTGCTGGCCAAGGGCTACGAGGTTCACGGCGTGATTCGCCGTGCCTCCACCTTCAACACGCAGCGCATCGAGCATCTTTACAGAGACCCTCAGGACCCGGACAACCGCCTGTTTCTTCACTACGGCGACCTCTCCGACGGCTCTAGGCTCTCTGCCCTTTTGGAGAAGATCGCTCCAGACGAGGTCTATAACCTCGCGGCCCAGAGTCACGTTCGCGTTTCCTTCGATGAACCAGAGCACACGGGCGAGACCACCGGCCTCGGCGTGATTCGCCTGCTTGAGGCCATTCGCCAGACAAACCCCGAGATTAGGTTTTACCAGGCGTCCAGCTCGGAGATGTTTGGTGCAACCCACCCTCCGCAGAGTGAAACCACTCAGTTCTATCCGCGTTCACCGTACGGCGTCGCCAAGCTCTACGGCCACTGGATCACCAAGAACTATCGCGAGGCGTACGGCCTGCACGCCAGCGGCGGCATCCTTTTCAACCACGAGAGCCCTAGGCGCGGAGAGACCTTCGTGACCCGCAAGATCACGCGTGCGGTTGCCCGAATCGCTGCCGGAGTTCAGTCCGAGCTCTACCTTGGAAACCTCGATGCCAGGCGCGACTGGGGGTACGCTCCCGAATACGTGGTTGCAATGTGGAAGATGCTTCAGCAGGATCAGCCGGATGACTACGTGGTTGCAACCAACACCGATGTCTCGGTGCGCGAGTTTGTGGAGATGGCATTCGCCCACGTCAACCTCAACTGGCAGGATTACGTCCGCTTCGACGAGCGCTACCTCCGACCCACCGAGGTGGACACGCTGGTCGGCGATTACTCCAAGGCTAGGGACACGCTGGGCTGGGCGCCAACGGTTGGGCCGGAGAAGCTGGCCGAGATCATGGTTGAACACGACATCAAGGCTCTGAACGGTCACATTGCTGACGTTCCAGTGAGCGACCTGTGGCACCGGGAAATCTCGCGATGAGAATCTACGTGGCCGGCCATCGTGGCCTGGTTGGTTCGGCGCTGGTTCGCAATATTGAGGCGGCTGGAAGCCACACCTGGTTTGGAAAGACCAGAACCGAGCTTGACCTGCTGGATCGCAAAGCGGTTTTTGAGTTTTTGGAGCGCGAGAAGCCGGACGCGGTCATCATCGCGGCGGCTAAGGTTGGCGGTATCCACGCCAAAAACACCTTCCCCGTGGAGTTTCTATCCGAGAACCTTCAGATTGAGACCAACCTCATCGATGCCAGCCATCGCGCCGGAATCGATAAGGTGCTTTTCCTGGGATCATCCTGCATCTATCCCAAGCTGGCGCCTCAGCCCATGACCGAGGAGGCTCTCCTCACGGGGCCGCTCGAGCCGACCAATGAGGCCTATGCGCTGGCCAAGATTGCAGGGCTAAAGCTGATTGAGTCTTACCGGCGCGAGTACAAGCGAGGCTGGATATCGGCCATGCCAACCAATCTCTACGGCCCCGGCGATAACTTCCACCCCGAGAACTCTCACGTACTCCCAGCCCTGATGCGCAGATTCCACGAGGCCAAGGTCTCGGGGGCTGAGTCAGTGACCTGCTGGGGCGATGGCTCGCCACTTCGGGAGTTTCTCCACGCGGATGACCTGGCCTCTGCCTGCATCTTCATGTTGGAAAACTACGATGGCGACATCGCGCTCAACGTTGGCACGGGCCAAGAGGTGAGTATCCGTGAGTTGACGGAACTGATTGCCGAAGTTGTTGGCTACAGGGGCAAGGTGGTTTGGGACTCCGAAAAACCCAACGGCACTCCCCGAAAGCTGCTGGACGTTTCAAGATTGAACCAACTGGGATGGCAGGCAAGGATTCCGCTTCGCGAAGGCATCGCCAGCACCTACGAGTGGTATCTGGCGCAACAAAGTTAACTTTGGGTTCACTAACTGGTAACCAACTAACAGTGGTTTCGTTCACCTTGTAAAGCAACTCTTGAGTTGCACCTTATTAGGTAAAACAAGGAGAAATAATGCGCAAGACTGCTGGCCTTATCGCCTCCGCCGCAATCGGGGGATCGGCATTCATCGCCGTTCCAGCACACGCCGCTAACACCGACATCGTTTCGATCACCGTAGCCGACGCAGCCTACTCGGGCACCACCGTTGACTTCGTGGTCACCGTTCAGGACGTAAACGGCAACCCAGTCGTTGGCACCACCGTTGACGCCGCAAGCACCGGCGTTGGCTACCTGGTTGCCAGCCACGGCGTGACCGACGTAAACGGTCAGACCACCCTCAAGATCTTTGCTGCTGACGCAGAGCAGGGCGCCGCCTTCATCACCGCGAGCACCGCCGACGCCAGCACCGCTAGTGCAACCGAGGTTGACTTCGCTGCCGCGCCAACCCCAACCGACTCGGTTGACTCGCTGACCCTGGCTGCAGCCGCTACCAGCGTTCAGACCGGCACCACCACCGACGTAGTTGCCACCGCGCTTGACGCAGACGGCAACCCAGTTGCAGGCGCAGCCGTTTCGGCTACCAGCACGGGTGTTGGCTACCTTTCGGTTGCCTCGGGAATCACCGATGACAACGGCCAGGTAACCCTGAAGTTCACCGATGGCGCCAACGACGCAGGCAGCGCAGCAATCAACGCCGTCTCGGGTAACGCAGCTGCAGACGAGCTGGACCTGACCGCGGGCACCACCGATGCAGACGTCACCCTGGTCAAGCACCTCGCTTACCTCAACTACGAGTTCGCAGCCAACAAGAAGGTTGTTGTAAAGGTTGACGGCAAGACCCTCCGCACCATCAACCCAACCGACAACGACGCACACGCAACCCGCTTCCACCTGGTAGCTGGCAAGCACACCGTTGTCATCCGCACCAACGGCGGAGTGGTTCTCGACTCCGAGACCTTCAAGGTTGCCAAGTAACTAAACCAAAGCGAAAGACCGCCGGTTCTGCCGGCGGTCTTTTTGCAATTCACCTTCTGTTAACTCTGGAAACAGGAAAAATTC
>JBJTNC010000104.1:0-2002 GCA_046073865.1 Micrococcales bacterium
AAACGGGGCCGATCATTCGATCGGCCCCGTTTTTTTGTGCGGTGGTTAGAGGAAGAGTCGCTGATTGGTGGCTTCAATCTCGGCGTATTGCTGAGCGGCGATAGCCAAGGCCTGGCCAATCTCGCCAAGCTGCTGCTGAACGAGCCCAGCCGTGGTGCGCCAGCGCAACGCCAACTCTTGGAAGCTGTTGGCGGCTTGGCCCTGCCACGAGCTCTGTAGCGCGTTCAACTGGGTGTGCAGGGTGTCTACATCGGACTGTAGTTTATGGATGGTCGACTGAACGACGGAGTTGGCGGCTAGTACTTCTTCGGAATCTACGAGAAAACGGGTCATGTGCCAAGTTTGAATACTAACGAACGGCAATGGGCCTTACTTCGCTTAAACTGTGGAAAAGCCGAGGCTATATTGGCAGCGTAACTCGGAAGGTTGCTCCGCCGCCCACGGTCTGATCGGCAACGATGGTTCCCTGGTGGCGTGCCACGATCGTGCTCACGATAGACAATCCCAGACCTGATCCGCCGGTCTCACGGTTGCGCGAGTTATCGGCTCGGAAGAATCGTTCAAAGACCTTCGCGCGAAGTTCCTTGGGAATACCCTCGCCGTGGTCGCGAACCTCAAGTATCTGATTGTCGTGGCTACGACCCAAGGCAACTTCAATCTGTGCATCCTTCGGCGAGAACCGAGAGGCGTTTGCGAGCAGGTTGGTGAGTACCTGGCGCAGCTGGGCGGCGTTAGCGCTCACCACAAACGCGGCGTCATCTGCGAGCGGGCGGCCAGCCAAGTCGGTGACCACAATCGCTCGATTGCCATCGGCCACCGAGGCGTCTTTTGCGGCAAGACGGGCGAGGGCAGCAAGCTCAACGTGGTGCTTCTCGAGTTCAATGTTCTCGTCGAGGCGGGCCAGTGCTAGCAAAGACTCCACGAGGTCGCCCATGCGGATCGCCTCAGATTCGATGCGTTCCATCGCCTCGGTGATGTCGGCCTTCTTCTTCAACGCGCCGAGGCGGTAGAGCTCTGCGTAGCCACGCACCGAGACTAGGGGAGTGCGCAGTTCGTGACTTGCGTCGGCCACAAACCGGCGCATCTGGTCCAGTGTCTGGTTTCTGCTCTTGAGCGAGCCATCGATCGAATCTAGCATCGTGTTCAAGGATCGGTTGATGCGGGCAATCTCGGTGTCGCCCGGGTGTTCAATTAGGCGCTGGCTGGTGTCGCCCTCGGCCACTGCTGCGGCTGTGCGTTCAACTTCGCGCAGCGGCTTGAACGCCGAGGTGATGGTCATCCAGATTGCGATACCGCTAAGCAATAGCAGAAGCATTCCGCTAAACAAGCCGATGCCTCGGTACTGCTCCAAGATTTCGTCGTTGGAGTCTGTTGGCAGCGCAACCACAAGCGAACCGGCCATGGTGGTAAGCGGAACGGTAACTACGCGCCAGCTCTTGATGCCCTGCCTAGGGCTTGAGCCGGGTGCATCAAAAGGGTTCCCGTGGGTTCTAAGTACGAACGGTGTGGTGAAGGCTGCTAGTCCAGGGGAGTCTTCCGAACTGCGAGTTGAGGAGACAACGCCAACCAGCAGATTTCCCTGCGGGTCTAGGTAGCCGATGTAGTAGTCGCTTGGAAGCCGTGGCAGCTGCACCTGGCGCGTGGAAATTCGCTCGTCTAACATAGTCGGGTCTTCGTGGCTCAGCGTGCTGGCGGTTGTCGTCAGCAGGGTGTCGAGGTTTTGCTGCAGGTAGGTGCGCAGAAGAGTCATGGTGCCCAAGCTCGAAACAACAAGCAGAATGCCGATGATGGCGACACTCAGTGAGGTGAGTTTGGTGCGGAGCGAGATCTGCTCCCATGCGGCGTGGTCCATCACCAGCGCCTTGGCACCGGAGTCCTTGGCGAGGTACAGCACTTCGT
Source organism: Micrococcales bacterium (assembly GCA_046073865.1). Lineage (GTDB taxonomy): Bacteria > Actinomycetota > Actinomycetes > Actinomycetales > Microbacteriaceae > Rhodoluna. The sequence goes on from JBJTNC010000104.1 coordinate 1,900, forward strand.
CGGCGGTGAGCAGTGTGGATGTGGGTACGGCAATACAGCCTGCCTTCATCGCGCCGAGGAATGCCGTCGGGTAATCGAGGCAGTTGGGCAGGCGAATGAGCAC
>JBJTNC010000105.1:0-6345 GCA_046073865.1 Micrococcales bacterium
CGACTGGCTGGACCTCTTCCCATTCCTGGCCACTCGCCGCCCATACACTTACGACGCACTGGTCAAGCCGGTGGTAAACCGCCGAGTTGCAAACGGAGATGGCGAACACGGTGGAATTGCCGGAGTGGCAAACCGATGAGCCAGCCTTTGTACCGAATGCCGGCGGAGTGGGAGCCGCACGAGCGCACATGGATGGCCTGGCCCTCGAGCGGCTACACGCTGGGAGGGAACGACGCCGAGGTACACGAGGCACGAAGCGCCTGGGCCGCGGTTGCAAACGCGGTGGTTCGTTTCGAACCGCTAACCATGATGTGCGAGACCGCCGACCTCGAGGTGGCTCGCTCTTACCTGGATAACCGGGTGGAGCTAGTGGCAGCCGCACTTGATGACGCCTGGATGCGCGACATCGGCCCCAGCTTCGTGAAGAAAGCCGATGGCACGCTCGCCGCAGTGAACTGGGTTTTCAATGGCTGGGGTGCGCAGGCCTGGGCATCTTGGGAGAAGGACTCCAAGATTGCCACCCGGATTGGCGAGCTGACCCACTCCGAGGTTATTGACAGCTGGCTGGTGAACGAGGGCGGCGGCATCCACGTTAACGGAGCTGGGCTGGTAATGCTCACCGATACAGTGCAGCGCGGCGAGTGCCGCAACCCGGGTAAGAGCCGCGAAGAGGTTGAGGCCGAGATTCACAGAACTCTTGGAACAAACCGAGCCATCTGGTTTGAGCGCGGACTCACCCGCGACTACGACGAGTTTGGAACCCGCGGGCACGTTGACATCGTGGCTTGCTTTGCAAACGAGACAACGGTTTTGTACCACGACCAGCAGGACCCAACCCATCCAGACTTTGCGGTATCGGCACAGGTTCGCAAGACCCTCGAGGACTTTGGCGGGCTGACGCTCATTCCTGTGGCGGCACCCAAGGTTTTGCGCGACGAAGAGGGCTGGGTGGACTACAGCTACATCAACCACTACATAGTGAACGGTGGCGTGATCCTCTGCGCTTTTGGAGACCCCAACGATAAGGTTGCCAAAGAGCTACTCGAATCCGTTTACCCCGGGCGCGAGATAGTGCTGGTTGATGCCAGACCTAGCTTTGCGCGCGGTGGCGGCATTCACTGCATCACGCAGCAGCAGCCGGCCTAGTTACTTGACAGTCAGTCTGCATCCCAGCTCGTAGAGCAACAGTCCCACTCCCGAGGCTCCACTCGCAGCGCCTGACCTGGCGCAATGAACTTCCGCGGTCATTTTCTGCCCGGGATACACCTGACTTAGATAGACATCGGCGTTTACCCGCATTCCAACCTGGAAACCCACGGAGTAATAAAACATGAAACCATCGAAGGCAAGCGTTCCCAAGAGAACAAGCACCAGGTATCCTCGCTCATTCAAGTAGTCCGGCTTAAGGTGCTTACGAACGAACTTGGGGATGGACTTACCGGCCACGTGCAACGTCTTCATGAAAACCTCCCGTTAGGAGAACTATCTAACGGGACGACTCGGACATTTTGCGCCCCCGGTAGGAATCGAACCTACGACCAAGAGATTAGAAGGCTCCTGCTCTATCCACTGAGCTACGGAGGCTCGGACTGCTCCAAGTTTAACAAACTCCATGGAGAGCGCTCCTGTAATAAACCGCCGCGATGAACACCGAGTTCACCTTTTGCCGATAATCTATTGAGCAACTAGAGCAGAGGGGACTGTAATGAATCGCACTTGGATTTTGGCAACAATCGCAGTGGCCATCCTCGCGATAGTTGGAATAGTGGCTCTGGTTCGCTAGCGAACACTCGGTTTTCAACCGGCTAACTTCTTAGCCAAACCTTACTTTTTTGCGGGCCAAAGTGGCCAACTTCAGCCAATCTCAAGCGTAGATTTGCCTTGAGGGCCAAACAGCGAGTGGGCCCGGATTGGATAGGCAAATTGAAACTCTCGGGCAAGGTAGTTGTAATCACAGGCGCCGGAAACGGCATGGGACGCCAGATGACGCTGGAGGCCCTCTCCAAGGGAGCCGCCGTATTCGGCGTTGACCTCAGCGAGGATGCGCTGAAGGGAACCGCCGAACTCGCTCCTGCTGGCTCAAAGTTTGCCTACGCTACCGCCAACATCGCAGACCGTGAACGTGTTGCACAGCTGCCTGCAGAGGTGGAGAAGGCGTTCGGCGCAACAGACATCCTGGTAAACAACGCCGGCATCATCCAGCCGTTCGTGAAGGTGAATGAACTCGAGTTCTCCGCCATAGACCGCGTGATGGCCGTCAACTTCAACGGCCCTGTCAACATGGTGAAAGCCTTCCTGCCGGGGCTGCTGAAGCGCCCGGCTGCCCAGATTGTGAACGTGTCATCGATGGGCGCATACGCACCGGTTCCAGGCCAGACCATCTACGGCGCGTCTAAGGCGGCGGTCAAGCTCTTTACAGAGGGCCTGCGCTCCGAACTCACCGAAACCAACGTCAAGGTCACTCTCATCTACCCGGGAGCCATCAACACCAACATCGCAGGCAACAGTGGGTTGAAGATGGAGATGCCCGCCGGCTCTGAGGCAGCCGCCAAGCACAAGACCACCCCGGTTGAGGAAGCTGGCCGCATCATGATCAGCGCAATCGAGAACGAGTTGCCACGGGCCTTCGTGGGCTCCGACGCCTCGACTCTGGACAAGCTGGCACGCCTGATGCCGGTGAAGGTTGCCAACATCATCTATAAGCAGATGAAGGACCTGCTCCAGTAGAGCAACTGCTATGAGGGGCGCTGCCGTGGGGTGGCGCCCCTCAAGCATTGGTAACCTTAAAGGGTGTCTAAAGTTCTAGCTTCCCTGCCTGTTGGCGAAAAAGTCGGTATCGCGTTCTCCGGAGGTCTCGACACCTCCGTTGCAGTCGCCTGGATGCGCGAAAAGGGAGCAATCCCGTTCGCCTACACGGCAGACCTCGGTCAGCCCGACGAGACCGACATCGATTCGATTCCCGGCCGTGCGCTTCAGTACGGCGCGGAGGCCGGTCGCCTGGTTGATTGCCGTCAGTCGCTGGTTGAGGAGGCATTCGCTGCCATCGCTTGCGGTGCCTTCCACCTGCGCACCGGAGGCAAGGCCTACTTCAACACCACTCCCCTGGGCCGCGTTGTAACCGGCACCCTGCTGGTTCGCGCAATGCGCGAGGATGGCGTTGAGATCTGGGGCGATGGCTCCACCTACAAGGGCAACGACATCGAGCGTTTCTACCGTTACGGCCTGCTTGCCAACCCAAACCTCCGCATCTACAAGCCATGGCTGGACAACGACTTCGTTACCGAACTTGGTGGCCGTAAGGAGATGAGCGAGTGGCTGCTGGAGCGCAAGCTTCCCTACCGCGCCAGCGCAGAGAAGGCATACTCCACCGATGCCAACATGCTGGGCGCCACCCACGAGGCAAAGACCCTCGAGTTCCTTGACGCCTCCTACGAGAACGTCGAGCCAATCATGGGCGTAAAGCACTGGGATCCATCGGTGCGAATCGACTCCGAAGACGTGAAGATCACCTTCGTTCAGGGTCGCCCGGTTGCCATCAACGGAAAGTCTTTCGCCAACGGCGTTGAGCTGATGGACGAGGCCAACAGGATTGGTGGCCGCCACGGACTTGGCATGAGCGACCAGATCGAGAACCGCATCATCGAGGCAAAGAGCCGCGGCATCTACGAGGCTCCCGGAATGGCTCTGCTGTTCATTGCCTACGAGCGCCTGGTTTCTGCCATCCACAACGAGGACACCATCGCCAACTACCACGCGGAGGGCCGCCGCATGGGCCGCCTACTGTACGAGGGCCGCTGGCTGGACCCACAGACCCTCATGCTTCGCGAGAGCCTAACCAAGTGGGTTGCCTCTGCCGTCAATGGCTCGGTGACTCTGCGTCTTCGCCGCGGCGATGACTACACCATCGTGAACACCGAGGGTGAGGGCTTCAGCTACCACCCCGAGAAGCTTTCGATGGAGCGCACCGAAGACGCCGCCTTTGGCCCAACCGACCGCATCGGTCAGCTGACCATGCGCAACCTGGACATTGCAGACACCCGCGCCAAACTGGACCTGTACCGTCGTCAGGGTCAGATTGAGGGCGGCCAGTTCGAGCTGGCCTAGGCCAAGGAAAAAGCCTACTTTTTGGCGGCTGCAGCGATTGCTGTGGCCGCCAAAGTAATTAGTGCAGCAAGCATTACCGCCGCGGCTTGCCCAGCGTTCATAGAGTGGTTGGCCAGGCCAATGCTCACCGCGGCGGCAGGAACACCCAGCTGGGCAGATGAGGCCACAGCCAGCAGCGGCTTGGAGCCAAAAAGAACCGGTGCCAGGTGGGCTGCGATCGCACCCAATCCAAGCAGCAGCGCCAGCCCAATCAGGGATGGCGAGCCGGCCATCGCGGTGACGTTGATGCCCGCCCCCAGCAGCACGAAGAAGATTGGCGAGAACAACCCCTCAGAAACCGCAAAAAGTTGCTTTGCCAACCGCCTAGGCATTCCGTTTGCGGCAATGGCAAGACCAAGGCCGAAGCCGGCAATCATGATGGTCACGCTGAAGCTTTGCGCCAGCATAATCAGGCCGAGCAGCAGAATCAGGCTGAGGCGAAGCTCGAGCCCCAGCCCGTGCAGTGCCGAAAACTTTCGCGCGCGCTTCCAGACACCGCTGTGCTGCGCCCACTTCAGCAGCAGGTAGATACCCGTGGCCGCTGCCGATACGGCCAGCGCGCCCTCACCCACCCGCACCCAGTCTCCGCTGCCACCCACGATGGGCAGAGCTACGATGGCCGCGAGGTCGGCGAGTGTGACCTGTGTGATGAAGCGTTCGAGACTGGGCTCCTTGGAATCGGTACCCGAGGCAAAAATGGGCAACACCACCGCTGCCGAAGACGAGGCCAGAATCACCGTGTATAGGCCAAAGTTCTGCCCCTGGCCGGTGAGCCACACCGCCCCCGCTGCAACCGCTGCGGCAAACAGCGCAACCGAGAGCACATCGCGCGCGGCAACCGCAACCACCTTGCTCTTGGAAACCGCCTTGATGTTGATGTGGCTGGCCGTGACCATCATCACAAGCGCGAAGCCAATCTGCGAGAGCAGGTGCAGGTTTGGTTGGGTGACATCTATGATTTTGAGCCCAGAGTCTCCGAAAACCACGCCTGCCAACAACTCGCCCACCGCCACGGGAACCCCGAATCGGCGCGGCGCAGCGAGCATCGGGCCAATCAGCCCGAGAACCATCACCAGCAGCAGTTCGCTCACGCGTTTAGTCTGCCACTAACTGGGAATAATCGGCGCGTGCGGCAAGTTTGGTTACACGAGTGTCAGTTTCTGGATGGTTAGTTAACCTTTGGAAACTAAACTTCAACCACGTGCAAAAACCGGAGGACCCATGTTTCGCCTGGCCAAACTCTCGCTAGCCAACCGTTCCGTAGTATCGCTGATCACCATCATCATCGCGGTTTTCGGCGTAATCTCGCTAACTTCGCTGCGACAGGAGCTGTTCCCCAGCATCGAGGTGCCGCAGGCGGCTATCGTCACCACCTACCCGGGCGCATCCCCAACCGTGGTTGACTCCCAGGTGAGCAAGGTGGTTGAGGCCGCGGTGCAGGGCCAGGATGGCGTGACCAGCACCAGCACCACCTCGCAGGCGAACATCAGCATCGTTCGCGTGGCATTCGACTACGGCACCACCACCGCGCAGGTGAACGAGCGCCTGAACTCCGCACTCGCCTCGGTCTCCGGCCTGCCGGCGGGCGTTACCCCTAAGCTCATCTCCGGCTCGCTGAACGACATTCCGATCATCGCCCTGGGCGTCTCGGCTAAGAGCGGCGACAACACCGCCCTGGGTCAGACAATCGGCGATGTGGCCAAGAGCGTTCTCGGCAAGATCAGTGGCGTGCGCGACATCACCATCGATGGCGTAAACACCAAGCGCATCAACCTGAAGCTTGACTCCGCCAAGATGGCCGCCAACGGCCTAACTCAGCAGGCAATCACTACCGCACTGCAGAGCAACGGCATGGTCATTGCGGCGGGAACAATCACCGATTCCAAGGGCGAGATGAGCATTCAGTCCGGCACCCCGGTTGAATCGCTCACGGCTCTGAAGAACCTGCCACTCACCGGAAGCAAGACCACCGTCACCGGTCCAACCGCGGCCCAGATCGCGGCCGCCAAGGCCTCCGGAAACCCTGCAGCGCTGCTGTCTCTCACCCCAACCGTTGCCACCGCCCCTGTGGTTGTGAAGCTTGGTGACGTGGCGAAGGTTTCGCTCGTGGACGCACCTGTCACCAGCATCTCGCGCGTCAACGGCAAGGCCGCGCTCAGCATCAGCATCACCAAGACCCCCGATGGCAACAGCGTTGCGCTC
>JBJTNC010000106.1:0-4739 GCA_046073865.1 Micrococcales bacterium
ACTCTGGCAAAAGCAAGAGCAAGCCATTACCGAACGCGCCGATGCCCTGCTCAAGCGCTTCAAGTTGGACGCAAAGCGCGAGGACTACGCGGCCGGCCTTTCGGGAGGACAGCGCAAGCTGCTCGAGATGGCTCGCGCGCTCATGAGCAACCCCAAGCTCGTCATGCTTGACGAGCCGATGGCTGGAGTGAACCCAGCGCTGACCCAGAGCCTTCTGGAGCACATCAAGGGCCTCAAGGACAACGGAACCACCGTTCTGTTCGTGGAGCACGACATGCACATGGTCCGTCACATCAGCGACTGGGTTATCGTCATGGCCGAGGGTCGCATTGTGGCTGAAGGCCCGGCTGACGTGGTCATGAAGAACCCTGCCGTCATCGATGCCTACCTAGGCGCCCACGCCAACGAAGACCTTGGCACCGTATCCATCAATACGGTGAAGGAGAGCAAGTAATGTCTGAGAATCTAATGAGCGCAGCCGTGGCCAAGCAGGATGCAGTCGTATTCGTCGACAACATCGATGCCGGCTACCTGCCTGGAATCAACATTTTGAACGGTTGTTCGCTTACTGCTCACCAGGGCGAGCTGATCGGCATCATCGGCCCCAACGGCGCCGGAAAGTCCACACTGCTGAAGGCAATCTTCGGCCTGGTCAACGTGCGAGCCGGAAACGTTTGGCTCAAGGGCGAAGACATCACCAACCTCAAGGCCAACAAGCTGGTCTCGAAGAAGGTTGCCTTCGTGCCACAGACCAACAACGTCTTCCCAAGCCTGAGCATTCAGGAGAACCTTGAGATGGGCGTGTTCCAAAACCCTAAGACCTTCCAGGAGCGCTTCGACTTCGTGACCAGCATCTTCCCTGACCTCGGCACTCGCCGTGCTCAGAAGGCGGGATCGCTCTCCGGTGGAGAGCGCCAGATGGTTGCAATGGGACGCGCGCTGATGGTTGACCCATCCGTGCTGCTGCTCGATGAGCCATCGGCTGGACTCTCCCCTGTTCGCCAGGACGAGGCATTCCTGCGCGTGAAGGAAGTAAACCAGGCCGGCGTTACCGTAATCATGGTTGAGCAGAACGCACGCCGCTGCCTGCAGATTTGCGACCGAGCATACGTGTTAGACCAGGGTAAGGACGCTCACACCGGCACAGGACGCGAGCTGCTTGCAGATCCAAAGATGGTTGAGCTCTACCTCGGAAACCTGGCCGAGCTCTAAACCTAAGAAGCTTTTGGACCCCAGCCTGCGCTGGGGTCCATTGCCTTAAGCGCGTGTTGCCTGCCGTGCCTGCGGGCCAGAAGCCACCTGGCGGCTAGCGCATAACCACCTGGCATGGCGTCACGGGCCGGGAGGCTCCATGCCGTGGCGGCTACGGTCCAGGAGCGACCTGCCATGGCGGTCAAGGCCCCAAACCTCATGACATATGGGGGTTATGGCCCAGGACGGCTGGCAGTGAGGCGCTACCTAAGCCAAACGAGAATTCCCCCCGGGCCTGGCCCGGGGGGAATCTTGAGCTAGTTAGCTAGCTGCTTACTTGTTACCTGCAACGGTCTTCACGAGAACGTTCTTACCGTTTGCCTTGTAGCGGTAGACACCGATGAATGCACCGGTTGGGTCTCCGTTGGCGTCGAACTCAACTGGACCGCTGTAGCCGTCGTAGTTGACCTTCTTGCCAGCCTTGATGGCCTTCAGACCTGCGGCGAAGGAGGTTACGGTAACCTTGCCTGCACCCTTCTTGGACACGTTGGTCAGCTGGCTCTTGATGGCTGGGCCGGTGGCCTTGCCAGCAGCCTGAGCTGCGAGAGCTGCCAGAACAACTGCGTCGTACGACTCTGGGCCGTAGGTGAAGTCGCTCAGGGTCTGACCTGGGTGCAGCTTGGCGTACTCAGCCTTCAGACGGTTCTTGAATGCAGCGGTGGTCGATCCGCCAGGGATGGTTCCCTGTGCACCTGCGAGGTACGAGGCGAAGGACTCTGCGCTGTAGTCAACGGTGTTTCCGTCAACGAGGTATACGTTTCCACCAGGGAAGCCTGCAGCCTTCAGAGCTGGCAGAGCCTTCATGGTCTCGTCGTAGGACACGATGAGAACTGCGTCTGGGTTGCTTGCGGTTACGTCAGCAACGATCGAGTCGAAGTTGGTCTCACCCTCGGTGAACGAGAAGGTGTGAACGGTTGCGCTTGCAGCCTGGAGGGTCGACTTTGCAACGTTCATCAGACCGGTACCGTACGAGTTGCTTGCGTACATGATTGCAACGTTCTGAGCGCCGTCAGACAGGATCTGGTTGGCGATGATGCGGCCCTGGAGGGTGTCGCTTGGAGCGGTGCGGAAGTAGTAGCCGCCGTCGTTCCAGGTGCTCAGGTCAGGTGCGGTGTTCGAAGGCGAGATCTCAACGATCTTGTGGCCGGTGATCTGGTTGATGATGTTACGAGTTACACCCGAAGCAGCAGCACCAAGAACAACGTCAGATCCGTTTGCGATTGCCTGCGTTGCCGACTGGGTGGAAACTGCGAGGTTGTTTCCGTCACCAGAGTCAAGAGCGGTCAGGACAACCTTGTTTCCAAGAACGCCACCAGCCTTGTTGATGTCGTCAACTGCGAGGTGCATTCCGGCCTCCATAGGAGGGTAGAGGAACGACAGCGCGCCGGTGAGCGGAAGAATGCTGGTGATCTTCAGGGTCTTGTCTGCTGCGCCTGCTGCGTTTGCTGGCATCGATACTCCGACTGCCAGGCTTGCAGCTGCAACGACAGCGACAGCACCGAGGGCCTTGCGGCCGGTGTTGCGAATGCTCATTGAATACAACTCCTATGTTGATGGAGAGAAACGGACGTTTCTCATTAGCCCTTCAAGTTTAAGCCAGCGCTCGGGCTTATTGGAAGGGGAATCCCGCCAAATGTAACAATGGCTTAACAATCGGCCTAAAACCGCGTCAAATTGGGGTTTTTCGCCGATTCTGGCGGCCCTGCGAGGTTTACAGCTGAGCCTGACGCTTTCGCAGCATCGGCGACATCAGAACCACAAGACCCAGCCAAACGATCCCGAACCCAAGCCAGCGAGCCTGCGGCATCGGCTCGTGGAACACCGTGAGTGCAAGCACGAACTGAATGCTCGGCGTTAGGTACTGCATGAACCCCACCCAGGCGAGGGGCAGGTTTTTGGCTGCCGCCCCGAAGAGGATGAGGGGTATTGCCGTCAGGAACCCAAACAGCGCCAGGCCAAACCAGGAGTAGAAGCCCGAAGACGCGAACTGGATGCCTGAGAACCTAGCCACCAGGAACAGCTGAAACACCGCGATGGGCAGCAGGAAGGCTGTCTCGATGGAATACCCGATGAGCGGGGTGACCGTTCCTCCCAGCTTGGATTTGACCAGGCCGTAGAAACCAAAGGAGAGCGCCAGAGTGATGGCAATCCAGGGAAGGCGGCCGTAATCGAGCGTGAGCACCAACACGGCTAACGCACCGAGGCCAACCGCAATCCACTGGGTTTTACTCAGGCGCTCGCGCTGAAAGAACACGGCGAGGACCACGGTGACAAGGGGGTTGATGAAGTAACCGAGCGAGGACTCGAGGATGTGGCCGCTGGATACACCTAGAACATAGACCAGCCAGTTCACGTAAATCAGCACGCTGCAGAGCGCAAGCAGCCAGAACAGCCTGCGGTTTTTTAGCACCACGAAGACCCGTGTCCAGGCCTTGGAGACGGTAAGCAGAACCAGAGCGAGCGCCAAGCCGAAAACGATTCGCCAGCCAACCACCTCGTACGGGCTGGCGAAGTCCAGCGAGTGGATGATCAGCGGAAAGGAACCCCAGATTCCGTAGGCGCCGAGCGCGAAACCCAGGCCCTTGCGCGTTGGCTTTGCTTGGGTTTTCTCCGGGGTTTGACTCACAGGTTCAGCCTAAAGCAAAGTCCCCGAACCTTTCGGCCCGGGGACTTTGAAGATTGGTTTTTCGCTTAGCGAACCACGATCGCCAGCACATCGCGTGCGCTGAGAACCAGGTACTCGTCGCCACCGAACTTGATCTCTGTGCCGCCGTACTTGCTGAACAGAACCTTGTCGCCAACGGTGACATCCAGAGGGATGCGGTTACCGTTGTCGTCGAAGCGACCTGGACCTACGGCAATAACCTCGGCCTCCTGTGGCTTCTCCTTGGTTGCGGTGTCCGGGATTACCAGACCCGAAGCGGTTACCTGCTCGGCCTGCATTGGGCGAACAACGATGCGGTCTTCAAGTGGCTTGATCTGAACCGACACGATTTACCTCTTTATCGATCTAAGAAAGGACTGGGTCGTGTCTAACTTTAGCACTCTCTCCCGTCGAGTGCTAGTTCGGTTTAGCCACGGCAAAAAACTGCCGCTAACCTTTTTCCATGCAGCGCCAGGAATTCATCGACCTAATCTCCCCTGAGGGTCGCCAACTCTTGGCGGGGCTCGACTACACATCGAAGACCGATGTTGTGAAACTGGTCTCCGGCCTCAGAGGCGCGGGGCACTCCCCATCGCTGGTTGCGGCCGTGCTAACCCAGGCCAAACTCAGGCGCCGGGCCGAGGCAAAGTTTGGCTCCTTCGCCGAGCGCATGCTCTTCACCGAGGACGGCCTTGAGCAGGCAAGCAGGCTGATGGTCTCGGCGCTTGAGTTTGGCCTGGGTTAGCACGGCCGCAACCAGCGATGGGGAGTGCCCCGCGCCTCTGAGGCCGGAGACCAGTTTCACAACATCGGTCTTCGATGTGTAGTCGAGCCCCGCCAAGAG
>JBJTNC010000107.1:0-2705 GCA_046073865.1 Micrococcales bacterium
TCCAGAGCGGCATCAACCGAGGCAATCTGGTAGCCGCCCTTCACCAGTTTGAAGGCGGAGTTTCGCAGCGTGGCGGCGTCGAGTGCACGACTTTCGGGGTTTGCAAACTGTTTGCGGGCCAGCTCAATCACAGGATCCACGCTTGCTGGATCGTAGCCAATCTCCTTGGGCGAGACCTTCTTGAAATGTGCGGACATGAAAACCCTGAACCTAACCGGCTAGAACGGGAACGGAATTGAAACCATCAGAAATGCGATGAGGGTGGCTGGAAGCATGGAGTCCATGCGGTCCATGACACCACCGTGACCGGGCAGCCAGCTGCTCATGTCCTTCACGCCGAGGTCGCGCTTGATGAGAGATTCGGCGAGATCACCGAAGACCGCGGCCAGAAGCATGGTGGCGGCAAACAGCAGGCCAAACCAGATGCTGCGGTGCAACACGAGAGCACCCACGATGCTTGTGAGTCCACCTGCAATGATGGAACCGATGAGCCCCTCGAGAGACTTCTTTGGGCTGACGCCCGGGGCAATCTTGTGCTTGCCAAGCTTGCGGCCGACCAGGTAGCCGAAGGTGTCGATCATTGCCACAGTGGTGATGTAGGTGACAACCCAACCCTGACCGTGCGGGTGAATCTTGAGAATCAGCATGCTGAAGCTGGTCATCAGCGGAAGGTAGATGACAACGAACGCTGCGGCGCTGAAGTCCTGCATGGTCTCACGCAGGCTGCGATTGCGGGCCGCCGGGTCCCAAATCAGCTGCGCGGTACGCCACAGGATGAGCGAAGCAACGATTATGAGGGCACCCAGCCACTGCCCCTCTTTGCCAAAGAAGAAAGTGACGGGCATCAGCGCCAGCGAACCCACAGTGATTGGGATTCGGGGAACGTGCCAACCGCGAATGCGAAGCGCGGTGCAGAGCTCCCAGGCTCCGCTACCTGCGGCAACCGCGGCGAGCACCATGAAAACTGGAGGGAAGATGAGAATGCTGCAGAGGAACACCGCGCCAAGGGCAAGCCCAACGATGACCGACATCTTCAGAGATCGGCCACCGGTTTCGTTTATCACTGGCGCGGAGTTCATTTTTCAGTGCCGCTCGAGGCTATACCTCGAGGAGTTCGGCTTCCTTCTTCTTGAGGGTTTCGTCGATTGCGTCCACGTGGGTCTTGGTCATCGAGTCGAGTTCCTTAGCGGCACGAGCCAGGTCGTCCTCGCCGGCAAGCGAGTCCTTCTTGAGCGCGTCTAGCTCATCGTTGGCCTTGCGGCGAATGTTGCGCACTGCAACGCGGTGGTCCTCAGCCTTGGCGCGAACCAGCTTCACGTACTCCTTGCGACGCTCCTCGGTGAGCTCGGGCAGGCTAACGCGGATGACGCTGCCATCGTTGTTTGGGTTTGCACCCAGGTTTGGCATGTCGCGGATTGCCTTCTCAATGGCCTGCAGCGCCGACTTGTCGTATGGGGTCACAACGATGGTGCGGGCCTCAGGGTTGGCGATTCCACCCAGCTGTGCCAGCGGGGTTGGAGTGCCGTAGTAGTCCACCAGCACCTTCTGGAACATCTGAGGGTTGGCGCGACCGGTGCGAACGGTTGCGAAGTCTTCCTTGGTGGCTTCAACGGCCTTGTCCATCTTGTCGGTGGCGTTAAGCAGAATCTCGTCGATCATCTTTGTCTCCTGTTTATAAAGTCTGTGGCTGGCGGCTAGGCGGTGACCAGCGTGCCGATCTTTTCGCCATTGATGGCGCGGGTGATGTTGTCGCCCTCCATGCCAAAGACGCGCATCGGCATCTTGTTGTCCATGCAGAGGCTGAAGGCAGTTGCGTCTACAACCTTGAGGCCGCGCACCAGGGCATCCTGGTAGGTGATGTTGTCGATGCGCACCGCGGTTGGGTCCTTCTTGGGGTCTGCGGTGTAAACGCCGTCAACGCCGTTCTTGGCAACAAGAACCTCGTCGGCCTTGATCTCCAGCGCGCGCTGGGCTGCAACGGTGTCGGTTGAGAAGTAAGGGAGTCCGGCGCCCGCACCAAAGATGACTACGCGGCCCTTCTCCATGTGGCGGATGGCGCGCAGCGGCAGATACGGCTCGGCCACCTGGCTCATGCTGATTGCGCTCTGAACGCGAACGTCGACGCCTGCCTGCTCCAGGAAGTCCTGAAGTGCCAGGGCGTTCATCACGGTGCCAAGCATTCCCATGTAGTCGGCTCGCGAACGCTCCATGCCGCGCTGACTGAGCTCGGCACCCCGGAAGAAGTTACCGCCACCAACCACGATGGCCACCTCGGCATTGCGAGTACCGTCTGCGATGGCCTTTGCCACCTGGGAGACGATGTCAGGGTTCACACCCAGGGTGCCGCCGCCAAAGGCCTCTCCCGAGAGCTTGAGAAGGACTCGGCGTGGCTGGCTCATTTGGGCTCCTTAGGTTGATAAATCCCCGATGAATAGTTTAGCCAGCAATAGCGAAAGCCCCGGCCTTTCGACCGGGGCTTTCGACTGCTTTTGGTTAGAAACTAGGCTCCAACGCGGAAGCGAACGAAGCTGCTTACAACTACGCCGGCGTTGTCAAGAACCTTGCCAACCTCCAGCTTGTTGTCCTTAGCAAAGTCCTGCTCCAGGAGAACGTTCTCCTTGAAGAAGCCCTTCACGCGACCCTCAACGATCTTCTCGAGGGCCGCCTCAGGCTTGCCCTCGTTGCGTGCGGTCTCCTCTGCGATG
>JBJTNC010000108.1:0-2990 GCA_046073865.1 Micrococcales bacterium
CGACGAGTGGGCGGCCGGCCACGTGCCTGGAGCAACTCACATTCCACTTGGTGAACTTGAGGCCCGTATTAATGAGGTTGAAGACGGCGGCCGCGTTTGGGTCATTTGTCGTTCCGGTGTCCGCAGCCAGAAAGGTGCGGACATCCTGTTTGCCAACGGGATCGATGCCGTATCCGTTGCAGGCGGAACTCTGGGTTGGATTGCCGAAGGCCACTCGGTGGAGTAACCAAGACTTAAAGCGAGAGCCCTCGGCCACCTGGCCGAGGGCTCTCGCTTTGCTAACTAGTTGACCGATAGGTCGATGGCGCGCATCTCCTCCGCCTGAATCTCTAGGCGAACCTTCTCCAGCACCTCGGCGTCAACCTTGCTGTCCACGGTAATTACGCTGAGCGCCTTGCCGCCCTTCTGCTCGCGGCCAATCTGCATGGCTGCAATGTTGATGCCGGCGTCTGCAAATGCCTTGCCATAGACGGCAACGATGCCCGGGCGGTCTGTGTAGAGCATGGTCACAAAGTGCTCGGCCATCGCCAGGTCCATGTCGTAACCGTTGATGTTCACAATCTTCTGGTGGTGCTTAGGGCCAATAACGGTTCCAGCAACGCGCACGCTGGTGCCGTCCGCCAGAGTGGCCTTGATGCTGGTCACGTTGCGGTACTCGTCGCTCTGGGAGTCAACGGTGAGCTTCACGTCAACGCCGCGTGCCTCGGCCATGAGCGGGGCGTTCACGTACGAGACCTGCTCGGTTACCGCATTCTGGTAGAAGCCCTTGAGGCCGGCAAGCTTGAGCACCGAGACATCGTGGGCTGCAATCTCGCCACGCACCTCAACCTCAATGCCGGTAACGTTTCCACCGGAAAGGCCAAACAGAATCTGACCCATGTTTTCCATGAGGGCAATGCCCGGCTTCACCGATGAATCGATGTTGCCGCCGGCCACGTTCACGGCATCCGGAACCAGATCTCCGGCAAGCGCAAGGCGCACGCTGCGTGCAACCGAGATGCCTGCCTTCTCCTGTGCTTCATCGGTGCTGGCACCAAGGTGCGGGGTCACAACGATGTTTGGCAGGGTAACCAGTGGGTTGTCCTTTGGTGGCTCGGTGACGAATACGTCCAGACCCGCGCCGGCAATGCGGTTGGTCTTGAGAGCCTCATACAGGGCGGCCTCATCGATGATGCCACCGCGCGAAGCGTTGACAATGCGCAGGTTACTCTTTGCCTTTGCAAACTGAGCGGTGCTGATCATGCCAGTTGTCTCAGGGGTCTTAGGAATGTGGATGGTGATGAAGTCGCTCTGCTCCATTACCTCGTCCAAGGTGGCCAGCTTCACGCCGATCTGCTCTGCGCGGGCAGGGGTAACGTATGGGTCGTAACCAATCAGGTTCACGCCAAATCCGGCCAGACGCTGGGCAACCAGAGTGCCGATGCGGCCAAGGCCGACGATGCCCACGGTCTTCTCAAAGAACTCCACGCCGGTGAACTTGCTGCGCTTCCACTCGCCTGCCTTGAGGCTTGCGTTGGCGTCTGGGATGAAGCGGGCCAGCGAGAACAGGTGGCCGATTGCCAACTCCGCTGCAGAGATCACGTTGGAGGTAGGCGCGTTCACAACCATAACGCCCGCGGCAGTTGCGGCCTTGATGTCAACGTTGTCCAGACCAACACCTGCGCGGGCAACAACCTTTAGCTTTGGTGCGGCTGCAATCGCCTCGGCGTCAACCTGGGTTGCGCTGCGCACCAGGATGGCGTCTGCGTTTGCCAACTCCTTGAGCAGGGCTGGGCGGTCGGTTCCGTCAACGTTACGAACCTCAAAGTCTGGGCCGAGGGCGGCAACGGTGGCTGGCGAAAGTTCTTCTGCAATGAGCACGATTGGCTTAGTCATGGTTCAAGTTTATTTTCAAATACTGAAAAAATCGCCTTGTAATTTTCATTATCCGTAACTTAGACTTCAAATTATGAAAGTTAGTCCAGCTCAGTTGTTCCCACTGCTCAGAAGTGACGCTCAAGGAATGATTTTGGCTCAGCTCTTCATGCTGAACGACGAGCTTTTTGCAATATCGGACCTGGCCAAATTTGCTGGAGTAAGCCTGCCAACCGCCATGCGAGAGGTTGATCGGCTACTCGACGCCAACTTAGTCACCGAGAAGCACTTTGGTCGAACTCGAGCGATTCAAGCCAATGTGGACCATGAGCTTTACCCTCACCTGAGGAAAATGATTTCATACACTTACGGCCCTGCGGCAGTTCTACCGAACGCCCTAGCCAAGGTTGACGGGTTAGAGCACGCCTACATCTATGGATCCTGGGCTGCAAGACTCAGCCGTCAGAAAGGCCCCGAGCCCAAAGACGTAGATGTTTTGCTAGTTGGCTACATGAGCCGAATAGAAGCGGCGCGGGCAGCTGCAACTGCCGAACGCCAACTTGACCGTGAGATCAACGTTCAATTTGTTAGCAACTCTGAGTGGGAAAAGGGAGAATCTGGTTTCATCAAAACTGTAAAGTCCAGACCAATCTTCGAAATCCCACTTGATTCTGGGCGCTAGCCTTTACACATGATTGAACTGGTTTTCTTTGCCGCCATCAGTGCCGACGGTTACCTGGCGGGTCCCGATGGAGACATGGCCTGGGCTGAGAAATACCTCACAACCGGCGAGGACTACGGCTTTGTGGAGTTGATGTCAAACACCAACGCAATGCTCATGGGCAGTAAGACCTTTGACTTCAACCTGCAGGCCATGGGAGACGAGCCACAGCCTTTGCCAACCTTTGTACTCACCAACTCCCCCATGAAGTACGACGGGCTAAAGGACCCAAACGTCCACCTGATTCACGGCCCGTTTGAGTCGGTTATGGCCGAGCTCTCCCGCCACATCGATGGCCAGATGCTCATCCTTGGCGGAGCCGATGTGGTGCGCCAGGCGATGGATGCAGGCCTCCTAGCCAAGATTCAACTATTTATTACGCCCGATGTACTCGGTGGCGGACTCCCCCTGTTTG
>JBJTNC010000109.1:0-8021 GCA_046073865.1 Micrococcales bacterium
AAGCGCCAGATTTCTTGACAATGCCAAGATCGACACCCATATCAAGGAGCGAACCTTCGCGAGAGATTCCAACGCCGTAGATGATGTCGAATTCAGCTTGCTTGAACGGCGAAGCCATCTTGTTCTTTACAACCTTCACGCGGGTGCGGTTACCAACGGCCTCCTGGCCGTCCTTTAGGGTCTCAATGCGGCGGATGTCCATGCGCACCGAGGCGTAGAACTTGAGTGCCTTACCACCGGCGGTTGTCTCTGGCGAACCGAAGAAGACGCCGATCTTCTCGCGAAGCTGGTTGATGAAGATAGCGGTGGTCTTGGTGTTGTTTAGTGCACCCGTGAGCTTACGAAGGGCCTGGCTCATGAGGCGGGCCTGAAGACCAACGTGGCTGTCGCCCATGTCGCCCTCGATTTCGGCCTTTGGCACCAGGGCGGCCACGGAGTCGATGACGATGATGTCGATGGAGCCGGAACGGATCAGCATGTCTGCGATCTCGAGCGCCTGCTCACCGGTGTCAGGCTGGCTTACCAGCAGGGCGTCGGTGTCAACACCGAGGGCCTTCGCGTACTCCGGGTCAAGCGCGTGCTCTGCATCGATGAATGCCGCGATGCCGCCGTTGCGCTGTGCGTTTGCGATGGCGTGGAGCGCCACGGTGGTCTTACCGCTGGACTCCGGGCCGTAAACCTCAATGATTCGGCCGCGTGGGAGGCCGCCGATGCCAAGCGCAACATCTAGCGCGATGGAACCGGTTGGAATGACCTCAACCGGCGCGCGCTCGTCCGAGCCGAGGCGCATGACCGAACCCTTACCAAACTGGCGGTCAATCTGCGCAAGTGCGGCCTCTAGAGCCTTTTCGCGTTCTGTTGGTGATGGCATTTTTCTTCCTCTGTTCTCTGCCTTAGCAAGATGTTTGTCTTGCTGAAGAACCTACAAGTTGCCTGGGACATCTTTTCTGCCAAACCGAAGGAGTGTGCAAAATAGGCGCTTTTGGAACTTGTGATTACTTTAGCATTTTTCGAACAGATTTTCGAAAATCTTTTACACCGGTTTCTTGGGCGTGTTGCGGCCGTGCCAGCGTTCGCGCGGAACGCCCTGCGCCTCGCAGATTGCCTGCCAGATCTGGCGCGGGTCTTCGCCCTCGGCAATGAGCCGGGCTCCGGTTTTGTCGCCCATTTTGCCACCGAGCACCAGGTCATCGAGGAGAACCCGGGCATAGGCGGCGCCGAACTCGTCGTTCATGAGTTCGTTGAATTTGGTGAGGCGCACTGCCGTTTGTGTTCTGACGTTTTAGTGGCGCACGAAGCCGGTGCGTGGGCGTGCCTGCGCTGCGGCGATGATGCGGCCGGCGTCCAGCACGGCGCGCTGCGAAGCAGCTGCCCCGGCCGAGTAGTTTGCCACGAGCTCTGCTGGCACGGTGTCTGGAACCAGGGTTCCCTCGGCCGATGCCAGGCGGTCTGCAACCTCTCGCATAATCTGCGAGATTGGAACGTTCAGGGCCTCTGCAACCGAAGCGAGGATCTCCGAGGAGGCCTCCTTCTGGCCGCGCTCAACCTCTGAGAGGTAGCCGAGGGCCACGGAAGCCTTGGAGGCAACCTGGCGCAGGGTGTGACCCTGACGGAGGCGGACGTCGCGAAGGACATCGCCGATTTCTTGACGAACCAGAACCATGCGGTGCTCCTTCCTGAGAAACTGATCGGTGACCATTGGAACTATGTTACGGGTGCTGTCTGACATTTTTCTGTGAGTACTCGGGAAAAATCCATAAGTTTCACAACTATCAAAACAGGGCTAGGACCCGATTTCTTCCAGCAGCAGGTGGAGGGCCGCGATGGCCGCCTGCGCACGAATCTGGGCGCGATCTCCATCGAAGCGGAATGACCGAACAGTGCTCCCGGCATCGGTGGCAACCGCGATGTGCACCTGCCCAACCGGCTTGCCCTCCTGCAGGTCTGGCCCGGCAACACCCGTGGTTGAAAGCCCGAGGATTTTTTCTGAAGCAACGCCGGACGGCGAAACCAGTGCCCGTGCCCCAGACGCCATGGCCAGCGCGCACTGCTCCGAGACGGCGCCAAACTGCTCAAGCACTCCCCCGCCAACACCCAGGATCTGAGCCTTGGCCGAGTCATCGTAGGCAACCACGCCGGCCAACAGCACCCGCGATGCTCCCGGCACCCCAACCAGTGCGTTGGCGATCATGCCGCCGGTGAGGCTCTCCGCCAGGTTGAGGCGGAAGCCCGCCGCTCCGAGCCCAACGACCACCCTGGCCGCCAATTCGGACAGCACAGCCAGCTGGGGCAGCGCTACCAGCTCGGACAGCTCAGAAACCCCGCCCGATTGCCCCACATCGTTGAGCTGCTCAGGCACGAGGCGCCCTGATGGCGGCAACAACGTACTGCGCGCCCGAGTAGATGGTGAGAACCACCGCAATCCAGAACAGCGACAACCCAAACACCAGGAAGAAACCGTAGCTCTGCGCCAGCGGCGAGAGCAGCAGCGGAATCACAACAGCCTGCACGATGGTCTTGAACTTGCCGCCGCCGCTGGCCGCAATCACACGCCTGTGCGCAATGGCGAGGCGGTAAACCGTGATGCCAATTTCGCGCACCAGAATGAGCACAACCGCCCACCAGGGAACGATCGCGTAGTACGCGAGCAGGATGAAGCCTGCCCCGGTCAGCGCCTTGTCCGCGATGGGATCCAGAATCTTGCCCAGGTTGGTGATTAGGCCGCGACGCCGAGCGATTGCCCCGTCAACGCCATCGGTGGCCATGGCGAGGGTGAACACGCCAACCGCCCACCAGCCCATCGGTGTGGACAGCGGCAGGTTGAGCGCCTGCCAGATGAACAGCGGAACCAGCAGGATTCGCGCCACCGTGATGGCATTTGGCAGGTTCCAGGGCGATGGGTGATTTAGCGTCATTCGCCGCGTCCCGTCAGGAACCAGGCGTCTTCCGAATCCTCATCGTCGTCGGTTGCCCGCGCCACGAAGTCCTCAAAGTTGCCCGCAGCCATGCCGCCGGCAACGCTGTCATCGATGATGTTGGCGGCCTGCTGAACCGCCGGGGTTGCCTTGGAACCCGGCTCGCCGCGCAGCTGCGCCAACACCACCGGTAGGTCGTCCGGCTGAACCAGCACCTCGCGGGCCTTGGCGCCCTCGCTCGGGCCAACGATGTTGCGCGACTCCAGCAGGTCCATTAGGCGACCTGCCTTGGCAAACCCCACGCGCAGCTTGCGCTGCAACATGGAGGTTGACCCAAACTGCGAGTTCACGATGAGCTCAGCGGCCTGCAACAGCAGCTCGAGGTCGTCACCGATGTCGGCGTCAACCACTGCCTTGGCAGGGGCCTCGGCTACGTCGGCGCGGTACTCCGGCTGCATCTGCGCCTTCACGTGCTCAACCACGCGGTGCAGTTCGTTCTCTGCAATCCAGGAACCCTGGACGCGCATCGGCTTGCTGGTGCCCATCGGTGAGAACAGGGCGTCGCCCTGGCCGATCAGCTTCTCGGCGCCTGGGCCGTCCAAGATAACGCGCGAGTCTGTGACAGAGGAAACGCTGAACGCCAGGCGGCTTGGCACGTTGGCCTTGATGAGTCCCGTGACTACGTCCACCGATGGGCGCTGAGTTGCCAGCACCAGGTGGATGCCCGAGGCACGCGCCAGCTGGGTGATGCGCACGATGGAGTCTTCAACGTCGCGCGGTGCCACCATCATGAGGTCTGCGAGCTCGTCAACAACAACCAGCAGGTAGGGGTACGGCTGCAGCACTCGC
Source organism: Micrococcales bacterium (assembly GCA_046073865.1). Classification (GTDB taxonomy): domain Bacteria; phylum Actinomycetota; class Actinomycetes; order Actinomycetales; family Microbacteriaceae; genus Rhodoluna. The sequence goes on from JBJTNC010000109.1 coordinate 3,765, forward strand.
TTGGAGTTCTCCGGCACCTTTACCTCGCCGGCCACGATGGCGCGGTTGAAGTCATCGATGTGCTTGAAGCCGAAGCTCTCGAGGTCGTCGTAGCGGGAGTCCATCTCCTTCACAACCCACTGGAGCACCTCTGCGGCCTTCTTGGGGTTGGTGACAACCGGGGTGATCAGGTGCGGCACGCCCTGGTAGGCGGCCAACTCAACGCGCTTGGGGTCAATCAGCACCAGGCGAACCTCGGCCGGCTTGGCGCGCATCAGGATGCTCACGATCATGGAGTTCACGAACGAGGACTTACCTGCACCGGTCGCACCGGCAACCAGCAGGTGAGGCATCTTGGCCAGGTTGGCAACCACGAAGCCGCCCTCAACGTCCTTGCCAATGCCGATGGTGAGCGGGTGGGTTGCCGTCTTGGCAACCTCCGAGCGCAGCACGTCTCCCAGGGTCACAATCTCGCGGTCGGTGTTTGGAATCTCAATTCCGATGGCGCTCTTGCCGGGAATCGGCGCCAAGATGCGTACCTCGTTGGAGGCAACCGCGTAAGAGATGTTGCTGGCCAGTCGGGTGACGGCCTCAACCTTCACGCCAGGCGCAAGCTCAACCTCGTAACGGGTTACGGTTGGGCCGCGGTTGAAGCCGGTCACGGCCGCCTCTACGTCGAACTCCCTGAACACCGATGAGATGGCGGCAATCATGGCGTCGTTTGCAGGCGACTTTGGCTTGGATGGGGTTCCGGCCGAGAGGATGTTCACCTGATGCAGCAGGTAAGGGCGTCTGGCCGGGGCCGAGCCTGGCGCGGCTGAAGCGGCGACCTGGATTGGACCAGATGCCTGAGCGGCTGTCGGCTGGGAGGCCGGAATCGCGTCAATGCCCTGAGTGGCGGCCGGCGCCGGAGCCACGAAGATTGGTTGCGTTGCCGGCGCGGATGGCGGCACCTGACCGGGCCCCTCGCCGAAGAGCTCGTCGAACTCGTTGCCCTCGCCCTCAAACAGCGGGACGGCGGCCGAGTCGGTCTTTACTGCGGAATCGAATGGCGCATCGCCATCGCGGTTCTTGCGCCACCAAGGAACCTTGGTGCCGTCGAAGGCGTCGTGAACCTCGTCCTCTTCGTCCTCGGCCTCGACAACGCGGGACTTGCCCTCGCCAAAAAGCTTCACCCAGGCCTGGGCCAGGCGCTCGCCAACACGGCTTGGTGGGGTCTTGGTCATGATGAGCACCGAGCCGAAAAGCACGAGAGCCAGGATTGGCGCGGCCGCCCAAACCGTGATGGTGGTCACCATCGGGGCAGAGATGAGCCAACCGAAGAGGCCGCCGGCCTGCGCCAGCTTGGTCACGCCATCGGCGTCAGATGGGTTGATCCAGGTCTTGAAGTCGGCGGTGCCAAAAAACGCGTGCAGCAGGCCATCGATGGCGACAATGAACAGGAACAGCCCCGAGCCGATGCGCGTGTTGTCGCGAACCGAGCTTGGGTGGCGGGCCAGGAAAACCGCGAAGCCCACGAAAACCACCGGCAGCACGGTTGCGAAGCGGCCGAACAGCAGGCCGATGGTGTAGTTGTTCACAACCTGCGCAACCGCGTTGTTGGCCATGAACCAAACCACGATGGCCCCGGCAACACCCATCAGGAAAAGCGCGAACGGCACGCCATCGCGGCGGTCTTCAGGGTTGATTTTGTCCTTGCTGAGGGCGCGGGAGGCGCCGCCAAAAACGTGGGCCAGACCCATCCAGATGGCGGCCAGAACGCCGCCGAAGGTGCCGGGTTTGGTCTGAGCGCGCTGACGCGACGCCGGGCTAGGCTTTGCAGCCGGACGGCGCGCGGGAGCTGGTTTGCGTGTAGCCATGCGTCAAAAGTAACAGCCGCCGCGGCGCGTTGCGGTGAGGCGGTGGCTCGTGGCGAACCGGCACGGTTAGCGCAGAATCAGTTACATTGGCCGCAGCCAAGGCACCTAGTTGGTGATAACCACCGGGATGATCATGGGGCGGCGGCGGTGGGCCTTGGCAACCCAGGTGCCGATGGTGCGGCGGATTACCTGCTGCATGGCGTACGGGTCGCGAACACCCTCCTGAGCGGCCTCCTGCATCGCGCGTTCGATGGCCGGCTTCACGTTGTCGAAGACGTGGTCTTCCTCGGCGAAGGCGCGGGCGCGAATCTCCGGGCCAACCACGAGGCGGCCGGACCCGGCATCGATGACGGCGAAGATGCTGATGAAGCCCTCCTCGGAGAGGATTCGGCGGTCCTGCAGGTCTTCCTAGGTGATCACGCCAACGTTCTTGCCGTCAACGTAGAGCATTCCGCACTCCACGGCGCCAACAATCTCGGCCTTGCCTGCAACCAGGTCAACCACCCAGCCGTCCTCGGTGATCAGGATGTTCTCCTCGTTCACACCGGTGGCCTTGGCGAGGTTTCCGTTTGCAATCAGGTGACGGTATTCGCCGTGCACCGGCATAACGTTCTTTGGCTTCAGAATGTTGTAGCAGTAGAGCAGCTCGCCCGCGGCGGCGTGGCCGGAGACGTGTACCTTGGCGTTGCCCTTGTGCACCACGTTGGCTCCAAGCTTGGACAGCTTGTCAATAACGCGGTAAACCGAGTTCTCGTTGCCTGGAATCAGGCTGGAGGCCAGAATCACGGTGTCGCCCTCGCCCACCTGAATGTCATGGTCAACGTTGGCGATGCGCGACAGCACGGCCATCGGCTCGCCCTGGCTACCGGTTGACATGTACACAACCTCGGATGGCAGCAGCTGCGCGGCCTTCTTGGCATCGATGAGAATGTCGGCATCGGGCAGAGTGAGGTGTCCCAGGTCAACCGCGATCTGCATGTTGCGAACCATGCTGCGACCGATTAGCGCAACCTTGCGGTTGTGCACGAAGGCGGCGTCCAGCACCTGCTGCACGCGGTGCACGTGACTGGAGAACGACGCAACAACAACCTTGCCACGGGTGCGGCCGATGATGTTGTCGAGAACAGGGCCGATGTCTTTTTCGAGCGGGGTGAAGCCCGGGACGTCGGCGTTAGTGGAGTCACAGAGGAAGAGGTCTAGCCCCTCCTCACCGATGCGCGCGAATGCGCGGAGGTCGGTGATGCGGCCATCGAGGGGAATCTGGTCCATCTTGAAGTCACCGGTGTGCAGCACGCTGCCGGCGGCGGTGCGAATCACAACGGCAAGGGCGTCTGGAATGGAGTGGTTCACGGCCACAAACTCCAGGTTGAAGCCAGCAAGCTGCTCGCGGTCTCCCTCACGAACGGTGAGGGTGTAGGGCGAAATCCTGTGCTCCTTGAGCTTGGCCTCCACGAAGGCCAGAGTGAGCGAGGAACCGATCAGAGGAATGTCTTGCTTAAGGCGCAGCAGGTAGGGAACGCCACCGATGTGGTCCTCGTGGCCGTGCGTAAGCACCATGCCAACGATGTCATCGAGGCGGTCACGCAGGTAGCCGAAGTCTGGCAGGATCACGTCAACGCCCGGGTGGTGTTCCTCTGGGAACAGCACGCCGCAGTCAACGATGAGAATCTTGCCGTCGATCTCGAACACGGTCATGTTGCGGCCAATTTCACCGATGCCGCCGAGTGGAATTACGCGAAGGACTCCTGGGCGAAGTTTCGCCGGAGTTGGAAGGGTCTGAACCAATGGGTTCCTTTCGGCCCGCCCGGTTGGGGCTGAGCCTTATCTGGTTGTGCCAGCCACCTTCGGCAGCGCGCCACCGGCGGCTGCGTTGCGGTCTGGACGGAAGTTGTCGAACGAGACACCGCTGATGGACTTCACCTTGTCGATGTCGTTCTCAATGCGGGCGGCCTCGGCGTCCTCCGGACCAACAAGTGGCAGGCGTACGCGTGGGCTATCGATGATGCCCAGGCCGTGCAGGGTGTACTTGGTCGCCACGGTGCCTGGCACGTGGGTCATAAGCGCGCGCTGCAGTGGCTCGAGCGAGTTGTGCACCTCAAGTGCGTGGTTGTAGTCGTTGCGGTTGGTGGCGTCCACCAACTCGCGGTAGGCGGCGGGGGCAACGTTGGCGGTCACGCCAATGAGGCCGGTGGCGCCAATGCTCAGGTGTGGCAGCACGTTGCTGTCATCACCGGAGAAATAGATGAGGTCGGTCTCGTTCATGATGCGCGAGGCCTGAGCCAGGTCTCCCTTGGCGTCCTTCACAGCAACGATGTTTGGATGCTTCGCGGCACGGTGGAAGGTGTCGTAGGCAATCGGGATGCCGGCACGCCCTGGGATGTCGTACAGGATTACCGGAAGGTCGGTGGCGTCTGCGATG
>JBJTNC010000110.1:0-5154 GCA_046073865.1 Micrococcales bacterium
GATCTTGCGGGCGCGGCCCACGGTGATCTTGTCCTCCTCGGAGAGCTCGTCCACGCCGAGGATCGCGATGATGTCCTGCAGCTCCTTGTTCTTCTGCAGGATCTGCTTCACGCGGATGGCCACGTCGTAGTGGTCCTGGCCCACGTACTGCGGGTCGAGGATGCGCGAGGTCGAGGCCAGCGGGTCCACGGCCGGGTACAGGCCACGGGACGCGAGGTCACGGGTCAGGTTGGTGGTCGCGTCCAGGTGCGCGAACACGTTGGCCGGGGCCGGGTCGGTGTAGTCGTCCGCGGGGACGTAGATCGCCTGCAGCGAGGTGATCGAGTGACCGCGGGTCGAGGTGATGCGCTCCTGGAGGAGACCCATCTCGTCGGCCAGGTTTGGCTGGTAACCCACTGCCGAAGGCATGCGGCCGAGAAGGGTGGAAACCTCGGAACCTGCCTGGGTGAAGCGGAAGATGTTGTCGATGAACAGCAGCACGTCCTGCTTCTGAACATCGCGGAAGTACTCCGCCATGGTCAGTGCAGAAAGGGCTACGCGAAGACGGGTGCCAGGTGGCTCGTCCATCTGGCCGAACACAAGCGCGGTCTTGTCGATAACGCCAGACTCGGTCATCTCATCGATGAGGTCGTTACCCTCACGGGTACGCTCACCAACACCGGCGAACACCGAAACACCGTCGTGGTTCTCGGCTACGCGGTAGATCATTTCCTGGATCAGAACGGTCTTACCAACACCGGCACCACCGAACAGACCAATCTTTCCACCCTGAACGTATGGGGTCAGGAGGTCGATGACCTTGATGCCGGTCTCGAACATAACGGTCTTCGACTCGAGCTGGTCGAACGCAGGGGCCGCGCGGTGGATTGGCCAGGTCTCGGTGACCTCAATCTTCTCGCCCGGGGCTGCGTTGAGGATCTCACCAGTTACGTTGAAAACCTTACCCTTGGTGACGTCACCAACTGGCACCGAGATAGGTGCGCCGGTGTCGTTGACCAGGCCGCCGCGAACCAGACCATCGGTTGGCTTCAGAGCGATGGCGCGAACCAGGTCGTCACCGAGGTGCTGGGCAACCTCGAGAGTCAGAGTGGTCTTCTCGCCATTCAGGTCGATCTCGGTGGTGAGAGCGTTGTAAATCTCAGGGATTGCGTCGTGAGGGAACTCGATGTCCACAACTGGACCGGTCACTCGGGCGATTCGACCCTGAACCTTCTTCTCGGCCATGTCTCTTTCTTTCTCTTAGTCTTCGCTGGTGGAGACCATTGCGTCTGCTCCACCGACAATTTCGGAAATCTGCTGGGTAATTTCGGCCTGACGGGCCTGGTTGCTGAGTCGGGTGTAGTTCTTGATCAGCTTGTCTGCGTTGTCGGTTGCGCTCTTCATGGCCTTCTGGCGGGCGGCGTGCTCGGAGGCAGCCGACTGCAGCATGGCGTTGAACAGACGAGTCTCCACGTAAACGGGGAGCAGTGCGTCCAGAACCTTGTGGGCGTCTGGCTCAAACTCGTAAAGCGGGAACGACTCGCCCTGGCCTGCCTCGGCCTCTGCCAGCTCGAGCGGCAGAAGACGAACAACCTCTGGAACCTGGGAAACCATGCTCACGAAGCGGTTGTAGATGAAGTGAATTTCGTCCACGCCACCCTGCTCCGCCGGGGTGTTGAAGGCATCGATGACTGCGTCGGCAATCTCCTTTGCGGTTTCAACCTGAGGTAGGTCGGTTCCGCCGGTCCAGTTGCGCACAAACTCACGACGACGGAAGCCGAAGTAGGTTGCGGCCTTGCGACCAACGAGGTAGTAAACCACTTCCTTGCCCTGCGAGACCAGCAGCTTGTCGAGGGCTTCGGCTTCCTTGAGCACGCTGCTCGAGAAGGCACCGGCCAGACCGCGGTCCGAGGTGAAGATGACTACCGCGGCGCGCTGGATGGTGGCAGGCTCGGTGGTCAGCGGGTGATCCACGTTGCTGTAGGTTGCCACTGCCGATACGGCGCGGGTTACGGCGCGAGCGTAAGGACCCGCTGCAGCCACGCGCTGCTGGGCCTTGTAAATACGCGAGGCCGAGATCAGCTCCATGGCGCGAGTGATCTTCTTGGTCGTCTTGGCAGACTTGATTTTCTGCCTATAGACCCGAAGTTGCGCTCCCATGTCTCTCCTAGTTCCTAAAAATCCAACAGATCAGTCGTCTTGAATCGCTTAGCGACCCTTGACGATGGTCTCCTGGTTGACCTCGCTGGCCGGAAGGGCAGCTACGTCCACCGATGGCAGAGCCGAACCCTCGTGAGTTGCGAAGGTCTTCTTGAATGCAACCAGTGCCTCCTCGAGGGCGGCCTTGGTGTCATCGGTCAGGTTGTTGGTCTCACGGATGGTGGTGAGGATCTGAGTGTTGCGACGCAGGTAGTCCAGAAGCTCGCTCTCGAAGCGCAGGATGTCGCGCACTGGAACCTCGTCCAGCTTGCCGGTGGTGCCTGCCCACATCGAAACGGTCTGCTCCTCAACTGGGAACGGCGAGTACTGTGGCTGCTTCAGAAGCTCCATCAGACGTGCACCGCGCTCCAGCTGCTTGCGCGAAGCGGCGTCGAGGTCGGATGCGAACATGGCGAATGCCTCGAGCGCACGGTACTGAGCAAGCTCGAGCTTCAGGGTTCCGGAGACGCCCTTGATGCTCTTGAGCTGTGCCGCACCACCAACACGCGAAACCGAGATACCCACGTCGATAGCTGGGCGCTGGTTGGAGTTGAAGAGGTCGGACTGCAGGAAGATCTGGCCGTCGGTGATGGAGATCACGTTGGTCGGGATGTATGCAGAGACGTCGTTTGCCTTGGTCTCGATGATTGGCAGACCAGTCATCGAACCCGCACCCAGCTCGTCGTTCAGCTTGGCGCAACGCTCCAGCAGAAGGGAGTGTAGGTAGAAGACGTCGCCTGGGTAAGCCTCGCGGCCTGGTGGGCGGCGCAGCAGAAGCGAAACTGCACGGTAGGCCTCAGCCTGCTTCGACAGGTCATCGAAGATGATGAGGACGTGCTTGCCACCGTACATCCAGTGCTGACCGATGGCCGAACCGGTGTAAGGAGCGAGGTACTTGAAACCTGCTGGGTCGGATGCAGGAGAGGCCACGATGGTGGTGTACTCCATTGCGCCGGCTTCCTCAAGCGCACCCTTTACGGCTGCGATGGTGGAACCCTTCTGACCGATGGCAACGTAGATGCAGCGAACCTGCTTCTTTGGGTCGCCCGAGGCCCAGTTGGCCTTCTGGTTGATGATGGTGTCAACCGCGATGGCGGTCTTACCGGTCTGGCGGTCACCGATGATGAGCTGACGCTGGCCGCGACCAACTGGAATCATGGCGTCGATTGCCTTGATACCGGTCTGCAGTGGCTCGTGAACAGACTTACGGGCCATAACGCCAGGAGCCTGGAGCTCGAGTGCACGGCGACCCTCGTCCTTGATGTCGCCCTTACCGTCGATTGGGTTACCCAGTGGGTCAACAACGCGACCCAGGTAGGCGTCGCCTACTGGAACCGAGAGAACCTCGCCGGTGCGGCGAACTTCCATACCCTCGCGGATGCCCTCGAAGTTACCCAGAACAACAACACCGATCTCGCGCTCGTCGAGGTTCAGTGCCAGACCCAGGGTGCCGTCTGCAAACTGCAGCAGCTCGTTGGCCATTGCGCTTGGAAGACCCTCTACGTGAGCAATACCGTCACCGGCGTCGATTACGTAGCCGACCTCGTCCTTGGACGCAGCCGCTGGCTTGTAGGACTCAACGAAGTCCTTCAGAGCGTCGCGAATCTCGTTCGGGCTGATCTTCAAATCTGCCATCTCGTTCCTCTTCTTCTGGGCCCGGGGTTACCGGGGTCCGGTTGATCTTGCTGCCGGCTTTAGGCCAGCGAAAGCTTTGCTTGGTTCAGGCGAGCAACAACGCTGCCATCGATGATTTGGTCTGCGATCTGAACGCGAACGCCACCAACTACGGACGCGTCGTGCTCAACGTTCAGCTTCACTGCCGAGCCGTAGGTCTTGGCCAGCGCCGCACGGAGGCGGTCCAGCTGCGCGGGGGTTAGCTCGTGTGCAACGGTCACCTTGGCAACCAGTGCCTCGGCCACCTGAGCGATGATCTTGCTGTACTGCTCCAGAACGAGCGAGGTGCGGCGCTTTCCGGAGCTGGCAACTGCCTCGAGGATGAGCGCCGAGCCATTGGCCGATGCCTTACCGCCGAGAAGCTTGTTGACCAGCTGGGCGCGAGCCTCAGCCGACGCGGTCTTGGACGCCAGCGCGAACTGCAGGTCGAGGTTCTCCTCGATTGCGCTCTGGAATGCGAACACCTCGGACTCTAGGTTCTCGATGCTGCCATCCTTGGCGGCAAGGTTTGCCACCACGAATACGCCAAGCTGCTCGAGGGCGGACACTAGGTCTGAGCCCTTCGACCAACGGAGTGCAACCAGGCTGGTCACGAAACCCAGAGCCTCGGCCGAAACGGACTTACCGAATACGGCGGCTACTGCGCCCGACTTTGCGCTTACCTCGGCGGAAGGGTCCGAGAGGAGACTGCGCAGCTGTGCCGAACCGGCGATTGCCTGACCAACTGCGAACAGCTGGTTTGCAAAGCCGAGGTCTGCCTTAGCCAGAAGCGGCTGGAGAGCCTGCTTGGCCGCGGCTAGTGACTGCCTGGTTGAACTTGCCATTGATTTACTTCTTTACTTGCTTGCCTCGAGGTCGCTGAGGAACTGGTCCACAACGCCGGAAGCAATCTTGTCGTTCTGAAGGCTGGTACCGACAACGCGCGAGGCGAGGTCGATTGCGAGGCCGCCTACCTCGGCGCGAAGCGAAACCAGAGCGGCCTGGCGCTCTGCCTCGATCTGCGCCTTTGCGGTTGCGGTTAGGCGTGCTGCCTCCGCGGCTGCCTGCTCCTTGAGCTCAGCCAGAATGGCTGCACCCTCGGCGCGTGCTTGCTCGCGGATCTGCGATGCCTCGGTGCGGGCTGCTGCCTGCTCTGCCTCGATGTTTGCGGTCTTAGCCGCTGCCTCTGCCTGGGCCTGCTCGGCGGCCGCTAGGCGACCCTCGATGGCCTCGGCGCGAGCGTCGAGGTTCTTCTTGAAGTTAGGTAGAACCCTGGTCCAGAAGAAAACCAGCAGGACGGCAAAAACCACCGATGACCAGATC
>JBJTNC010000111.1:0-6258 GCA_046073865.1 Micrococcales bacterium
CTTGCTTTAAGCGATTTTTTGCGGCTGACTATTCCACTCGGCCAGACTTATGCGCCTTGCGGGTGAGCGGGATGGTCCTGCGGTTTGCGGCCGGAACCCACTTCACGTCGCCGCCGTGCTTCACGTTGGCGTAGCGGGCCAAGACGAAAAGCAGGTCGCTCAGGCGGTTTAGGTAGCGCACGGCTAGCACGTTCACGCCGCCGTTGTGGGTTCCCTTCTTGGCCGGCTCGGTGCCGTAGGCCTCGATGGCGTGCCAGGTGGCGCGCTCTGCGCGACGGACCACGGTGCGGGCCAGGTGGAGGCCGGCGGCTAGGCCCGAACCACCCGGAAGGATGAACGAGTCGAGCTTTCCGAGGCCGGCGTTGTAGTGGTCGATTGCCTCCTCCAGGGCGGTAATCCACTTCTCGTCAACGCGCAGCGGCTCGTACTCATACCATTCGTTCAGCGGGTTGGAAAGGTCTGCGCCGAGGTCGAATAGGTCGTTCTGGATCTGGCTGAGCAGGGCCAGGGTCTCCTCGTCAAACTCGTTCTGCGCCAGTGCAACGGCCACACCGATGGCCGAGTTCGCCTCGTCCACATCGGCGTATGCCTCGATGCGCGGGTCGGTCTTTCTGGTGCGGCTGAAGTCGCTCAGGCCCGTCATTCCTTCGTCGCCTGTGCGGGTGTAAATCTTCGTTAGGTTGACCATGAGTCAAGTCTAGGCGTAGCCCCAATATGCTTAAGGAATGCTGTTTCTGTTACCCCCGAGCGAGTCTAAGGTTATTGGCGGATTCGGCCCTAGCGTCTCTCGGGCGGCGCTCAGTTTTGGTGGCCTAAACCCCGCCAGAGCGCAGGTTGCGGATGCCCTGATTGCCGTCTGCGGCAATCCCGAGTTAGCCGCCAAGGTGCTCAAACTGGGCGCCAAGCAGCTGGGTGACATCGATGCCAACCGTAACCACCAGGCAGCTCCCACGCTTCGGGCGCTGGAGCGCTATTCGGGAACACTGTACGACGCCATCCATCGCGGCGCTGCAGGCACAGGCCAGCCACTGGGTGCCGCGGCCTGGAGCAAAGCCAACGAGGTGCTGTTCATCCAGAGCAGCCTGTTTGGTTTGGTCTCCGCAACAGACCCCATTCCGTATTACCGGTTCAGCTCAACCACCAGGCTTCCGGGTCTGCGCCTCACCGATGTCTGGCCAGCGGCTCACGAGCCAATATTCCGCCGTCTCAGCCGGGGATTGATTGTTGATCTTCGCAGCAAGGCGTACGCGGAGCTCGCGCCTGTACCCGCGGACCTACCCAGCGTTTGGGTTGAGGTTGTGAGCCGCGAGAGCGACGGAACTCTTCGCGCCTTGAACCACTTCAACAAGCAGGCCAAGGGGCTTCTGGTGCGCTCGATACTCAACGCCGATGCGCTGCCGAAGACCGTTGCCGACCTCGCGGCCGTCGCGGCTGGCATCGGAATGGAGCTGCGGCTAGACCAAAGTGGTGACCAGCTGACGCTAATCACCGCTCAGGTTAAGAAGGGCGACCTGCCCCGCTAGCTGCTACTTGGTCATTGGTGCCGATGTTGGGGGAGTTGTGTCGATAACTCCGTCAACCACCGAGTAGGCGCTGGCAAGGTAACCGGTCTCGTCGTAGAAGTTGAAACCGGGAACCAGCCAGGTTCCGCCGTTAGAATCCCAGAGCTGAACCAGGGCATCCTCTGCCCGCGTAACCGTGATGTCAGCCTGCGGAATTTCCCCATTCATTTGAAGGTTGCAGCTTGGGCTCTCGCTTGGCGCAGGGGCGTCGCTCGCGCTGGCGCTATCGCTCGGGGCGGGCGCCGGCTCGGAGGTTGCAACCGGGCCCCCGGGTGCCGAGGAGGCATCGACCGGCGGAACGCTTTGGGTGTCGGGCTGAACTGGCGTCTTGGGGCCTGTTGTAATGCAGGCCCAGATCTCCTTGGTGAGCGGGCTTGCAACCCCGCCGCCGTAGCTGTTGTCACGCCACTTGGTGTCTGGGGAGAGGTAAACCGAACCCTGGTAGTAGTTCTGGTTCAGTCGCTCCAGGGTTGCCTTGGCGGAGATGGTGTCGAATGATCCACGGTCAACCACCTTGGCCAGGGTTCCGCCGAAACTGGCCACCCTCGATACGCCCTCGTACCAGTAAAAGTAGCTGGTTGTGCCGGTGATCTGGCCGTCAACCACCAGGTTGCCTGTGACGGTTACACCCGTTTGCTCGGCTGAAGAACCGCTCGAGCTTCCCGAACCGGTGGAGGTGGATCCATCGGCCGAGGCGTAAGCGATGTTACCGCCGCTGCTCGGCGTGTTTGGCATGGCGGTGAGCAGGTAGCCACCGTTGGGCGTGTTGGCCAGACTCGTGCCGGTCTGCATGCCAAGGGCCTCTATTGCGCTTGCGGCGTAGTCGGTTGCCGCGGATAGTGATGGCAGCGGCTGCTTCTTGAGGTCAGCGCAGTAGTTTGGAACCGGCGTCATGCCCTGGTGGCAAAATCCCCAGCCGTAGGCGGCGTTGTCGTTGAAGTTGAATCCGGAGGCCTGACCAACCTGCCCGCTCACCGAGGCGTACTTATCTGTTGACAGCGGTTGATCCTGAATGCCCTTGCCCACGTTTGGATCCGAGTAGCCGTCTGGTCGGGGAGTGCCGTCCGCGGCTGCCTGGCTGCCGTAGTACTCGTAACCATTGGCATCGGAAGACAGGGCCAGGCTGTCGATGCCGACGAAATCTGCCAGGCGCTGCGCAAGCACCTTGTTGCTAGCCAGAGCCACCAGTTGATAGATGTGGCCGCTGCCGGTTTGGTCCGAGAGGCCGGGACCTGCGATGTAGTTTGCCTTCCAAGCGGGCATCATCAGCCCCATCGATGCAGTCAGCGCACCCGAGTAATTCGTTCCAAATTTGGCGTCAGATTTTGGTGTCATAGCACCGCCCTGCGATGTAAACAGGTAGTAGCTGTGAGCCTTGCCACCGCCCGGCATTAGCACCGCGGCGAGAACGAGCGCAGAGGCAACCGCACCGGTGAGCCCGGCCCAGGCGCCACGGCCCAGGTTGAAGCGAGCCCGGAGTTGCAGCGGCTCTGGGGTGTGGCCGAGGCCACGTGCAATCAGGTTGTCGTGGTCAACCTGGCGCTGGGTGTGCGGGTTGAGGCGGGCTAGGCGCTCTAATTCGCCGTTGCCGCCGTTGTCCTGTGAGTTCTTCATGCTAGTAACCGTCCTTTGCGGAGCGAATCTTTCAAGCGTTGCTGATTTTTGCGTCTTGCAGCTGGAGAGCCGCAACAAGCCGGGCTCGGGCGCGCGAGATTCGCACGCTCACATTGTTCTCGGTTATGCCAAGCAGGTGGGCGATCTGCGGAACCGAGAGGCCATCCCAGGCAACCAGAATCAACAGGTCTCTGTCCCTGTGGGAAAGAGACCTAAAGGCCTCGATGGCGGCTTCGTCGCGCAGGGCGGCCTCCTCGGCCGAGTCCGCGATGGCGCTCTCCGCAAAGTGATCCAGATACCTGTAGCTGGTGTTGAGCCGGCGCTCCAGGTTCTTGATCTGAAACCGTGCTGTGGCGAACAGGTAGCCGAGAAGCGGGTCGCGTTCGTCGCTGGCATCGTCGGCGGGCAGGTTTGCCCGCTTCTGCCAGGCGATGGCAATCACCTCCGAGCAGATGTCGTCCACGTGTTGATTTGCAACACGGCTGGCAACGAAGGCGTCTAGCCGGGGGAGGTAGGGGCGCAGCCGCTGCGAAAACTCCAGTTGTTCTGGCGTCACGGCCACCCCTGTCAGACTCTAGGCAGGTGACTTATGGCACCTGTTCAAAGACTAATGTCGCCAGGTTGCTTGGAATTACAAAAAATCTAGGAAAGTTCTGCACGCCGGAAGCAGTCTGGGGCGTGGTCGTTGATCATTCCGGTTGCCTGCATCAGCGCGTGCATTGTGGTGGGGCCAACGAAGCCAAAACCCAGTTTGCGCAGCGCCTTGCTGAGCGCCTCGGACTCCGGTGTGACTGCCCGCCATTCGAAGCCGGTGGCTGGCGTGGTGTGAGTTCCGCGTTCCGGGGCAAAACTCCAGACGAGGTCGCTCAGGCCCTGCGGTAGGTCTAGAGAAATCTTTGCGTTCTTGATGGTGGACTCGATCTTGGCGCGGTTGCGAATGATGCCGGCATCCAGCATGAGTTCTGCTACGTCCAGGTCTGTGTAGGCCGCAACCCTGGCCATTTCAAAGTTGTCGAAAGCGTGGCGGAAGCCATCGCGGCGGCGCAAAATGGTAATCCAGCTGAGCCCAGCCTGGAAGCCCTCCAGCGCTACGCGCTCGAACATGGCATCGTCGCCAAAGACCGGAACGCCCCACTCGGTGTCGTGATAATGGGTGTACAGTTCATCGCCGTGGGGCCAAGCGCAGCGAACCCTGCCGTCTTCAAAGAGACGGGAGACCTCGGCCACTAGTCGGCGCTCGAGATCTGCTCGTGGGCTAGGAGCCAGCGCTTGGTGGGGATGCCCTCGCCACCGGAGTAGCCCGTGATGCGGTTGCTTGCGCCCATCACGCGGTGGCAGCCAACGATGAGCGCCACGGGGTTGGAGCCTACGGCGCCACCAACTGCCCGTGCGGCCTTGGGCTTGCCGATTCGGGCGGCAATGTCCGCGTAACTTAGGGTCTGGCCAAAGGGAATGGAGGCGATCTGCGCCCAAACCTGGCGCTGGAACTCGGTGCCGTCCAGCTCAACGGGAACATCGAAGTGGCTCAGTTTGCCGGCGAAGTACTGCTCCAGCTGCGCCAGTGCGGAATCCACCACGGGGGAGCGCTTATCGTTTGGGGCCTGGTTGTAAACCATCTCCAGGTATACGATCTTGCCGTCGCGCTCGTAAACAGAAACCGGGCCGATGGGGGAGTTTATGCTTCCGCACGAGGTGAAGCGCAGCTTAGCTTTTGAGGTCATGTCCTAAACCTATTCTTTGTGGCCACCGAAACCAAAGCTGGCACCGAAAACTGTACAAAACTCGGTGGAAACCAGCCGGTTGAGTCTGGCGGGACTCGGCAATTCAGGTCGTCCGCCCCGAGCAGCCTCTAGAGCCCCAGGTTCTCCGCGATGTGCTGCTTTGCCCGGTGGAGGCGCGTCACCAGCTCGCTCTGGCGAATGCTGAGCGCCTGCGACACATCGCTCATTGTGCGACCCTCAACCAGAATGGCCCGCGCCACTTCGCGAAGTGCAACCGGCAGCAGCTCAACCTGGCGGGCAATTTCCGCCGCCGAAACGCTCGAAAGGTCGGCGCTCGCCGTCTCGTCAGCGAAGCTTAGGTCAAGGTCAAAGTTGCTGCTCATCGGTGCTCCAGTCCTGTGTCTATCTAGGCTACAAACAAAACCGAATCCGCCGCGATTCCCGCCACAAAATAACGATTTGGGCACATCGTTCGATACCAAACGATTTCCCGCTAGTGTGAGATTGTTAGCATCCAAACAATCTTTATTTTGGAGTCTCGATGTCAGACATCAACCTTTCCAATCTGGACCTTTTCTCCAACGGTGCGCCGTGGGATACCTTCGCAGAGCTGCGCAAGAACAACCCCGTTCACTGGAGCGATGAGGAGGCTCCGAACAGTGGCTTCTGGAGCGTTCTCGGCTACCACGACATCGTGGGTGTGCTGCGCGACCCCGAGACCTTCACCTCTGAGCGCTTCACCAACCTGGAAGAGGTTGACGCCGAGCAGGAGAACGCTCGCCGCTCGCTGCTAGAGACCGATGGCGCCCGCCACCGCGCGCTGCGCCGCCTGCTGCAGGGTCAATTCACTCCGCCAGCCGTAGCCAAGTACGAGACCTTCCTGCGTGGCATCACCGCCACCACTCTGGACAACGCGTTCGCAAAGGGAACCTTCGACTTTGTCTCCGAGGTAGCTGCCGACTTCCCGATCAACGTGCTGGTTCGTCTGCTGGACGTGCCCGTAGAGGACACCCACAAGCTCATCGACTGGGGTAACCGCATGGTTGGCTTCGATGACCCGGAGCACGCCGACGTACTGATCAACTCGCCGGAGTCTGAGCAGTACCGTCTGGTTCCTTTCCGCTCCCCGGCCGCCCTCGAGGTGTTCGAGTACGGCGACAACCTGGCGCGCGAGCGTCGCGGCAAGAACGGAACCGACCTGGTTTCCGTTCTGGTCAACACCGAGCCATCGGATGGAATCCCCCTTTCCGAGCGCGATTTCCACACCAACTTCCTGCTGCTGGTAGTGGCCGGTAACGAGACCACTCGTCACACCATCACTCACACCATGCGCAACCTGATTGAGCACCCTGAGCAGCTAG
>JBJTNC010000112.1:0-9559 GCA_046073865.1 Micrococcales bacterium
ATCACCGCGCCGGCAAACTAGCCAATAAAGAAAAGGGCGAGCACATTTTGTGTCCGCCCTTTTTGGCTTAACTGTGCTCCGCTATTGCGCGCTCGTAGATACGCAGCGACTCCGCGTAAAGCCTGCTCTGAAGCATTGAACCGCTCAGGTCAATGTGTTTACCAACACCGGCGGACAGGTCGCGGTAGGCCTCCGTGAGCGTCTCCGCCAGCGCCTCAACCGTGTTGTCGGCGGTCTTCCAGTAGCTGTTTGCCGGCAGGTCATCGGCAATGTTCCAGTCGCAGAGCACCGATGGGGTGCCCACAACGCCCGCCTCGAACACGGTCATTCCCTGGGTTTCGAATCCGATGGAGGTCTGAACCAGAGCCTGGGCGTTGGCTAGTTCCTGAATCATTTGCTGGTGGCTGACCCGGCCAACGATCGTGACGCGGTCGCCTAGTCCGGACGCCTCGATGAACCGCTGCATCTTCTTCTGCAGTGCTCCCGAACCGTAGATCCGAGCCTTGGCCGGTAGATTGGCAATTCTGAGGGCCTGCAGGAACTCCATCGCGCGTTTTTCGTTGCTGAACCTGCCAGACCACGCGAAAGTCACGTCTGTCGTTGCAGGCCTGGCGCCCAGAGTAACGGAGTCATCGTCAACCCCGGTTGGCACAACCTCGATGCGTTGCGCCACCTGATGCTCCTTAGCGAGCTGGGCAAAGTGCTGGCTGGGCGCAATCACGGTGTGCGCCGTGGAGGTGATAAGGCGCAGGTACTTCCAGCCATCGCCTGTGATGCAGCCGCGGCGGCCAAGCACCCAGCGGCCGAAGACCTCGGAGTGAAGCAGGTAGAGGAACCCAGCCCCAAGCGACCCAACCACCTTTGCCGCACCCGTGGTGAGGTTGGTGTGCAGGGTGTTCACAAGTGGCAGGTTCTGTCGCTTTGCAAAACCGGCTCCGAGGAGCGCGCCCCACCAGTCCGCCTGAACGTGAACCACATCCACATTGGCGCGCATGGCGGCAAGCTCGTTCAGCACGTGCTGGTAGGCCTTGCCCAGGTTCGCGGTAGCCGTGTACTCGCGGTTTGGCGTTAGCGCGAAAGAGGGGTAAACGATGCAGCCTGGAGTGGAGACCGGATCCGCGCTGCTGGCTGGGGCAACAAGCGTCACCCGGTGCCCCGCCTTTTCGAGGTATTTCTGCTGAAGCAGCACGCTCGCCTGGACCCCACCGAGCGAGTGCGGGCTCTGATCCAGAAAAACGAGAATGTGCATTTACCGGCTACTTGACCAGGTCAGCCACAGACTGAAGAATTTCGGTTGGGCGGAACGGGTACTTCTCGATCTCGGTCTGGTCGCTGATTCCGGTGAGAACCAGAACCGTGTGCAGACCCGCCTCGATGCCCGCCACCACATCGGTGTCCATGCGGTCGCCGATCATGCCGGTGGTCTCCGAGTGAGCCTTGATCTTGTTGAGCGCGCTGCGGAACATCATGGGGTTTGGTTTGCCAACGATGTACGGCTCGCGCCCGGTTGCCTTGGTGATGAGAGCTGCAACGGAACCGGTTGCGGGCAGCACGCCCTCCTGCGATGGACCGGTGGCGTCTGGGTTGGTGGCGATGAACCTTGCGCCGTTCAGGATGAGGCGAACTGCCTTGGTTAGGTTCTCGAAGTTGAAGTTGCGAGTCTCGCCGAGCACGACGTAGTCGGGATTGTGGTCGGTCATGATGTAGCCCACCTCGTGCAGGGCGGTGGTGAGGCCAACATCACCGATGACGTAGGCGCTGCCGCGTGGCTTCTGCTTGTTGAGGAACGCGGCGGTTGCCAGCGCGCTCGTCCAGATGCGGTCCTCCGGTACGTGTAGCCCTCCGGCCTGGAGGCGCGCCGCCAGATCGCGCGGGGTGTACAGGCTGTTGTTGGTGAGAACCAGGAATGGAGTCTCGGTCTCCAGCCACTGCTGAATCAGTTCGGCCGCACCGGGAATAGCGTGCCCCTCGTGCACCAGCACGCCGTCCATGTCGGTGAGCCAAGCGGTGATGTTAGTTCTGTCAGCCATGGGGTTAAGCCTACCCAAAGCGGGTAAACACCGATGTTCTCTGCCCTACGCTTAAAGCCGTGACCGTCAATCCAGAAGCCAATCCCAGCCCCGAGCAGACCACGTGGGGCGTGGGTCCTTGGGCTGGTGAGTGGCCCACCGATGAGGCCGGCAACCTGGACCCCGTGCTTGATCCCGAGCTGCTGCAGAACGGCGATACAAGAAACGTCTTGGACAAATACCGCTACTGGCGAATGGAGGCCATCGTTGCGGACCTCGATACCAAGCGTCACCCATATCACGTGGCAATTGAGAACTGGCAGCACGATCTGAACATCGGCTCCATAGTCCGCACGGCCAACGCCTTCCTAGCAGCGGAGGTGCACATCATCGGGAACAAGCGCTGGAATCGGCGCGGAGCAATGGTGACCGACCGCTACCAGCACGTCTCACATCACCCGACGGTTGAGGATTTTGTGGCCTGGGCGGCAACCGCCGGTGAGAATGGCGCACCCCTGCCCATCGTGGCAATAGACAACGTTCCGGGCTGCCAACAGATTGAGCGCTATGAACTGCCGGAGTCGTGCGTGCTGCTTTTTGGTCAGGAGGGTCCTGGGCTTTCCGATGCGGCCATCGCGGCAGCTGAGGTGGTCTTGGAGATAACGCAGTTTGGCTCAACCCGCAGCATCAATGCCAGTGCGGCCGCGGCCATAGCAATGCACAGCTGGGTTAACCAGCACGTGTTTTCAAAAGGCTAGCCCTAGCCCCAAAAACCGCTAACCGCTAAACTTTAAAGGTTGCGGTGCCTAGCCGCGGCTCGCGGCGCGGCCGCCATCGGGGTCATTCTCAGACCCCAAATCCACCGATAAAAAGGGGAAATCATGCCTGCAGTGGTAATCATCGGCGCTCAGTGGGGCGACGAGGGCAAGGGTAAGGCCACCGACCTCCTGGCCGAGCACATCGACTATGTTGTGAAGTTCCACGGCGGTAACAACGCCGGGCACACGGTTGTTATCGGCAACGAGAAGTACGCGCTGCACCTGCTGCCATCCGGCATTCTCACCCCTGGCGTGACCCCGGTAATCTCCAACGGTGTTGTCATCGACCTCGGCGTCTTGTTCGAGGAGATCGAGGCACTAAACGCCCGCGGCATCGACACCAGCAAGCTGCGCGTCTCGGCGAACGCCCACGTCATTGCTCCATACAACGTGACCATCGATAAGGTCTCCGAGCGCTTCCTAGGCAAGCGCGCCATCGGCACCACCGGCCGCGGAATCGGCCCAACCTACGCCGACAAGATCAACCGCGTGGGCATTCGCGTACAGGACCTGTTTGACGAGAGCATCCTCCGCCAGAAGGTGGAGGCAGCGCTGGTCTCAAAGAACAACCTGCTGACCAAGGTTTACAACCGCGCGGCCATTCGCGCCGACGAGGTTGTGGCAGAGCTGCTCGGCTACGCCGAGCGCCTGCGCCCGTTTGTGGCAGACACCGCACTTGAGCTTCACGAGGCCATCACCGCCGGCAGCCTGGTGCTCTTCGAGGGTGGCCAGGCAACCATGCTGGACGTTGACCACGGAACCTACCCGTTTGTGACTTCGTCCAACGCTACCGCCGGCGGTGCCAGCACCGGTTCCGGAATCGGTCCAGCCGAGTTCAGGACGGTCATTGGAATCGTCAAGGCCTACACCACTCGTGTTGGTTCCGGTCCCTTCCCAACCGAGCTCTTCGACGAGAACGGCGAGTTCCTGCGCGCCACCGGGCACGAGTACGGAACCACCACGGGCCGTCCGCGTCGCTGTGGTTGGTACGACGCCCCGATCACGCGCTATTCGGCTCGCATCAATGGCGTTACCGACTTCGTGCTAACCAAGCTCGATGTTCTAACCGGCCTCGAGCAGATCCCGGTGTGCGTTGCCTACGAGGTTGACGGAAAGCGCGTTGACGAGATGCCTGTTAACCAGAGCGACTTCCACCACGCCAAGCCAATCTATGAGAACTTCCCCGGCTGGACCGAGGATATCTCAAGCGCCCGCAGCATGGCTGACCTGCCGAAGAACGCGCAGGACTACATCGCCAAGCTGGAGCAGCTGAGTGGTGCGCGCATCAGCGCAATCGGTGTTGGTCCCGCTCGCGACGCCATCATCGTGCGTCACGACATGCTTGCCGCCAAGTAGCGGGGAAGACGAACTAGCCCGGCGGGTAAGCCTAGGCGCCCGCGGCCGTCATCGTTGCCGATGACCTAAAGGGGGCGCTAGTTGCCGAGAGCGCTCGGGTCGATGGTAGGTGCCGGAATGTGTGCCTTCTTCAGCACTGCCTTGCAGGACACAATGTTGTCTGCAACCGCGTTGTAAAGCTGTCCGAAGGTTGCGTTTAGCGTCACATCGCTGGTCTTGTCGAGCGTGGCGACCTTCGAGGAAACGGCCAACAAACCGGTTGCAACGGCACCCTTGGGGGTTGCCACTCCAAGTGCGCTGTGAACGCCCGCCTCGATGATCGGCACGTACTTGTTGATGCCCGTGATCACGCTGGTGCTTGATTTGGAGCCGCTGATGGCCTTCACGAACGCCAGTGCGGCGTCGTTATTTGCGGTGAGGAAGGTCTTGCACGCGCTGGCATCGTTAGCCGCGTTCTGTGCCGGTACAACCGTGGTACCAACGTAAACAACGCCACCGATGGAGAGAGCGAGAACTGCCGCGATTGCCGCGGAGACTCGGATCCAGAGCTTGCGGGAACGTTCTGATTCGTTGGTTTTGGTCATTGTTCAAGGTTACACGGCGAATACCTAGGGTTTGCTAAACCCCGGGCACAACCCGAAAAGGTCGCACCAGGTCAATCTCCACGTAGCTGGCGTTTTGGGACACCCTCAGGTGAATGTTGGCGTTCACCCTGGCCATGCCTCGATGCTGCAGGAGAAAGTTGTAGAGGCTCTCCGACTCGAACTGTGGAATGTAGCCGAGAACCACTCCGCCCGCTGTCACCGCAACCGCGCAGGAGCTGTCTGGGTTGGCGGGTTCAATAACCAGCGCTGCCTGTAGCTCCAGCAGCGTGCCGTCGGAAACCCGTGCATAAGACATGAGGTCGGCGAAGTTATCCGAGAAAGCCGACTCCCCATAGACCCGTTGCCGATACTGGTTGTCTCCCTCCAGCGCTACCGCGGTAGTGGTGGCCATGCCAACAGCCGTTGGCAGCTTGCCGTTGAAAGGCTTGGCGGCAATTTCCGTACGCGTGAAGGTCTTGGTTTTCTGCGCGTACCAGCCCGTGATTGCCAGGACGGCACCGATGAAACCGCCAACCAGGGCCGAAAGGTACCAGGGTACGTTGAAGTACGCGCCTGCCACCACGAAGAGCGCTAGGACGCCAAAGAACTTCAACAAAACGCTCGACATAAACACCGTCAGAGCAAATTTACCGTTGGCCGGGGACAAACACCCCGAGGACAGCGCCAGGCCTGTTAGTAACTTCTACTTGGCTCCCGTGCGCAGCCTGGTCAGGAAGTAGCTGGCAAAGTTTGCGGTGACAACCGAAAGCATGGCAACGCCGCTCATCATGAGAACAACCGCGATGGCCCTGCCCTCCAAAGTGACCGGGTAGTAGCGGGTGTCGCCCACAGTGAAGATTGTCACGCAGGCCCACCAGAGTGAGTCAGAAAAGTTGGTGATCGTGGCGTTAGGTGCACCGCGCTCGGCCTCGAGAACGCCCAGGGAGCCCGCAAGCACGAGCATTGGCACCAGGAAGCTGATGAACAGGTTGATCCGGCTGGTGAGCGACTGCCCAACGCGCGCCAGAAGACCGATGGCCGTGAGGATTCGCAGCACGCGAAGGAATCTGAAGGCTGGCAGAACTATGGCGATTAGCTCAATCACGTTGGCCTTGAGGAATGCCTTGCGATCCAGGTGGAACGTGAGCCTGAAGGCGAAATCAACCACGAACACAATCCAGATCGCGAGGATGAGCCCCTCGACGAAGTCCCACTGTGCGCTGCTGAGATTTCCCAGAACCTGCATGGCCCAGAGCCCAACGAATCCAACGGCGAGCACGGCGAGGGGAATGGCCGAGACGCGCTCCCAGCGCTCTATGGCCGCCTCGCGCTCCTTTGCCTTGAACGGGTCCGGGGTAATTATGCTCACAGCAAATAGGGTAGCGGGTGCGCGACCACCGCTGATTTAATTGGCTAGTCATGGGCAAGCGCGGTGAAGAAAACGAACCAGAGGTGGACGAGGCGATCGACACCTGGGGTGCCGCCGCGCTCGGAATCGACCCGCTGCTGGCGTCTTTCACATCGGTGGCATACGCCCCGGTGAGGCCACATGTGCCGTTCTACCGCTTTCTGCACTACCCGGACGTGGTTGATCTGCGGAAGAACGGCTTCGAGCTCGAGGTATTCGTTCCCACCTTCGACCTCCTAGAGGATGCCCTGTACTCTCAGGCGCTGCAGGCGCACTCAATGCTGCACCTCCACCAGGACAACCCAAATCCAATCTGGAACCCCAAACGGGCCAGGCAGATCGAGTTTGAGGTTAGGGCAGCGCTTCACCGTTATGGCTCTGGTGAGGTTCCAACACTGCTGCGGCGAATCATCGGCAGGGCTTTTCCCGGCGAATCAATCAGCCACCTCTCCATAGACCTGATTCACATTTTCTTCTGGGCGGCTCTTGCCGAGGCGGCCAAGAAATACGCCTGGCGTGACAAGCGGTTGAACTACCTAGCCGACTATCTGGCATACCCCGTGAAGCACATAGGTTTCACCAAGTGGAGCAGGACAGGCGCAGCGGCCTAGCCGCGACAACTTAAAAGCGAATCCCCCGATGACACTTGGTCTCGGGGGACTCGCCTTGAAAAGTTAGCCGAACAGGTCCGGAAGGGTGCTCTTCCACTCTTCGCGAAGGTCAGCGAGCTTGAGAATCGCAACTTCCTTGATGTCAAGCTCTGCGTCTGGGCCGCGCTGGTCAGTTACGCCGATGCGCAGCACGGGAACCCCGCGAGCCTCGCAGAGGCCAACAAACTTCACGTCGTCCTCGCGGCCAACCGATACCATCACGCGCGCGGTGGACTCGCTGAAAAGGGCCGCGGTGAGGTCAACGCCGTCGCGCTCCATCAGTTCGCCCAGCCAGATTCGCGCACCAACGCCGAAGCGCAGCGAGCTCTCAACAACTGCCTGTGCCAGGCCGCCCTCGGAGAGGTCGTGAGCAGATGCAACCAGTCCCTGCATGCTGGCCCCGTGTAGCAACTCGGCAATCTTGCGCTCGGCGGCCAGGTCAACAACCGGCGGCTTTCCGCCCAGGTGGTCGTGGACAACCTCGGCCCAGGCCGAGCCATCCAGCTCGTCGCGGGTAACGCCGAGCAGGTAAATGTTGTTGCCCTCGTCCTGCCAACCGGAAGGAATGCGGCGGGCTACGTCATCGATGACACCGAGCACGCCAACCACAGGGGTTGGGTAGATTGCCACGTCGCCGGTCTGGTTGTAGAACGAGACGTTACCGCCGGTGACCGGGATGCCAAGCTCGAGGCAGGCGTCTGCGAGTCCAGCGGTTGCCTGCTTGAACTGCCACATGACCTCTGGATTCTCTGGCGAGCCAAAGTTGAGGCAGTTGGTTACAGCGGTAGGAACCGCGCCTCCGGCTGCAACGTTGCGGTATGCCTCGGCCAGAGCCAGCTGGGCGCCGGCGTAAGGGTCAAGCTGGCAGAACTTGCCGTTTGCATCGGTGGCGAGCGAAACGCCAAGACCGGATTCCTCGGACACGCGGACCATGCCGGAGTCGTCGGGCTGGCTGAGCGCGGTGTTGCCACCAACGTAGCGGTCGTACTGGTTTGTGATCCAAGACTTGTCCGCCTGGTTTGGGCTAGAGGTCACCTGGAAAATCTGTGCGGCGAGCTCGTTTGCATCGTTGGCAAAGCGGTTTAGTCCGGCTGCGGCAACGCCGTTGGCGTTCAGCTCGTCCTGGTAAGCGGGGTAGGCCACCGGGCGCTCGTACACCGGGCCATCGTGGGCCACGGTGCGCGGTGGAACGTTTACGATCTCCTCGCCGTGCCAGTTGATGTACAGGCGGTCCTCGCCAATAACCTCACCGAGGATGGCGTACTCCACCTCCCACTTGTCAACGATGGCGGTGAACGCCTTCAGGTCTGCCTTAGGGACGATGCCCATCATGCGCTCCTGCGACTCCGACATGAGGATTTCCTCTGGGGTCAGCGACTCGTCACGCTTGAGAACCTTCTCGAGGTCGATGCGCATGCCGGCGCCACCGTTGGAGGCCAGCTCGCTGGTTGCGCAGGAGATTCCGGCGCCGCCGAGGTCCTGGATTCCGGCCACAACCTTTGCGGCGTAAAGCTCGAGGCAGCACTCGATGAGAACCTTCTCGGCGAATGGGTCGCCAACCTGAACCGCCGGACGCTTGGCCGGGCCGGTCTTGTCGAAGGTCTCCGATGCCAGCACGGACACGCCACCGATGCCATCGGCTCCGGTGCGAGCACCGAACAGGATTACGAGGTCGCCTGGGTTTGACGCCTTGGCAAGCTTCAGGTCCTCGTGGCGCAGCGCGCCAATCGAGAGGGCGTTCACCAGCGGGTTGCCCTGGTAGACCTTGTCGAACACGGTCTCGCCGCCAATGTTTGGAAGCCCCAGGCAGTTTCCGTAGAAGCTGATTCCGGAGACCACGCCGTGAACCACTCGCGCGGTGTCCTGGTTGTCAACGGCGCCAAAGCGCAGCTGGTCCATTACAGCGATGGGGCGGGCACCCATGGTGAGAATGTCGCGGACGATTCCGCCAACACCGGTTGCTGCACCCTGGAACGGTTCGATGTAGGAGGGGTGGTTGTGGCTCTCCACCTTGAAGGTGACGGCCCAGCCCTCGCCGATGTCAACAACGCCGGCGTTCTCTCCCATGCCAACCATGAGATTCTTCTTCATCTCATCGGTGACCTTTTCGCCAAACTGGCGAAGGTAAATCTTGGAGCTCTTGTAGGAGCAGTGCTCCGACCACATGACGGAGTACATGGCTAGCTCGGCGCTGGTTGGGCGACGGCCGAGGATCTCGCGAATGCGGTCGTACTCGTCCTTCTTGAGTCCGAGTTCCTTCCAGGGCTGCTTCTTGGTTGGGGTCTCGGCCGCAACAGCGGTGGAGTCGATGCTTACGGTGGTCTGTTTGCTCATCTTGCTTAGGCCTCCAGAACCGACTTGATGACGGACTCAAAAATCTTTAGGCCATCGAGGCCGCTGCGCATTGCCGCCGAGCCATCGGGGCCGAAGCCTGGCTCAACCGCGTGCTCCGGGTGTGGCATTAGACCAACCACGTTTCCGCGCTCGTTGCGCAGACCCGCGATGTCGTTCATGGAACCGTTGGGGTTGCCATCGAGGTAGCGGAAGGCAACCAGGCCCTCGCCCTCGAGGCGCTTCAGGTCCTCGGCAGAGGCGATGTAGCCACCCTCGGCGTTCTTCAGCGGGATGGTGATCTCCTGGTTCAGCTGGTAGGCGTTGGTCCAGGCAGTGTCAACGTTCTCAACGCGCAGGCGCTGGTCGCGGCAGATGAAGTGCTGGTGCTCGTTGCGGATGA
>JBJTNC010000113.1:0-3735 GCA_046073865.1 Micrococcales bacterium
GTCCGACTCCAGAACCACGAGTCCTTCGGTTCCAAGGTTTGCCTCTAGCCACTCGGTGGTGACTAGAACCTCCGGATGGGCGTACTGAGCGAGGCTGGAACTTGGGTCAAATGGAACCGACACGGAAGACTCTTTTCTACGGGATGTCTAAACTTGACATCGTCTGGTTTAAGGATATTCCACCTTGGCCAAGGTCACAAATGATGACAAAAGATTTCATTTCGTAAGGCGTCATGTCTATTCCAATCGGGTTGTACCCGTCGCTTTCAAACGTGAATCCCCAGGTGGGTACAGCGGAGCTGCTGGCCCAACTCGTGCCCCCACGCGAATTTGCCAACGCTCGCTTCACGACCTACCTGCCGGATGCACGGTTCAGTTCCCAGGCCGAGGCGGTAACCGCCTGCCAGATGTTCGCAACAGGAGGCAAGCCCTCGGGTGGCGTATTCACAAAGCGAGTTGCGCAACCGGCGGGCGTCTACCTCGACGGCGGCTTCGGTGTTGGCAAGACCCACCTGC
The DNA here is from genome assembly GCA_046073865.1 of Micrococcales bacterium. GTDB lineage: Bacteria > Actinomycetota > Actinomycetes > Actinomycetales > Microbacteriaceae > Rhodoluna. The sequence goes on from JBJTNC010000113.1 coordinate 517, forward strand.
TCGCATCCATCTGGCACGAGTTCAAGGGCAAGAAGGCATTCGGCTCATTCCTTGCGTTCACCGGTCTCATCGGTGTGCTTGGGTTTGCCAACGCGGTCAAGGAATTGAAGAGCTTTGATCTGATATGCATCGATGAGTTCGAGCTAGATGACCCGGGCGACACCATGATGCTTTCTCGGCTGCTTACAGAGCTCGATGCCGCGGGTGTTAAGTTTGCGGCAACCAGTAACACTCCGCCAAACGCGCTTGGTCAGGGTCGATTCGCCGCCGCCGACTTCGCCCGTGAAATTTCAGCCATGGCTGACAAGTTCAAGATCGTCACGATCGATGGCGAGGATTACCGTCACCGCCCTGTGGACGCAAGCCCAACAAGCGTCACTGCCGATGAGCTGGAGGAGTGGGCCGCGGGGAAGGCTAGGCAAGGCAAGGGCGTGGCGTTCGATGACTTCCAGAAGCTGCTTGCACATCTCGGAACCCTTCACCCCAGCAAATACCTACAGCTGCTTAAGAACGTTGATGCACTGGCGCTAGACGGAGTAGTCCTGCTGCACGACCAGGTTGCGGCACTGAGATTTGTTGCACTGGTGGACCGCATGTACGAGAGCCAGCTGTCCATTCGAAACACTGGGCACTCGCTGACCTCAGTGTTCTCTGAGGAGATGATTGGCGGCGCCTACCGAAAGAAGTACCTAAGGGCGGTCAGCCGTCTCGGGGCGATGACCAGCAACTAACGCTACCCCTCCCAGAACCATGGTCACCCCAGCGGCCACAAAGGTGCCCGCCACGGCCTCATGCTGCAATGCTGGCTGATTCTTGAACGCAAGATCTGCTACCAGGAGCGAAACCGTGAATCCGATTCCACCTAGCGAAGCCAACCTCGCGATAACGCCAGCGGTGAGGCGCTCGGCTCTTGTTATAAAGAGGCTACCTAGGAATCCGCCGGCAAATATTCCTATGAACTTGGTGAGCGGCCTTACGGCCACCCCAATAAATACCGCACCGATGACCATGGTTCCCATCGAGACGGCGGTAGCCTGAAACGCGAATAGCGGCAGTGCAATGAAGGCCACCAGCGGGTGAATTGTCTGTTCCAACTTCACGGTTTTTGCCGCCGGAACCAAAAATCCCAACAACACGGCCATCAGGGCGGCCTCAACACCAGATGCTTGCGTGAGAATGACCGCGCCGAGCCAGGCCGCGACAGACAGCCATCTGCCCAGGTACCCTGGCAACATATTGCAGAGCGCAAAAAATCCGGCACAAAGCAATCCCGTAATCAAGTACCAGGGGTTTGGCTTGGCACTGAATAAAACCGTCACTAGGACGACGGCTACAACATCATCGATGACAGCAAATGCAAGCAGGAAGAGCCTGGCTCGAGCACCAAGCCAGCCGCCAAAGATGTTGAAAACCGCCAGGGAAAAAGTTAGGTCGGTGGCGGTGGGGATGGCCCACCCTGCAAAACCCGAGCCGCCCAGGTTTATTAGTGCGAAAACAGCCGCAGGCACTGCGACGCCGAGCACCGCGGCGGCAAGCGGGGGAAGCAGCCTACGTCGATCGGAGAACATCCCGTGCGAGAGTTCACGTTTCAGCTCGGTTCCCACCAGAAAGAAGAACGCGGACAGGCCAACGGTCACGATGATGCTACGGGGTGAAACAGCGCCTCCACCGAGCGAGAAGTCGAATGCTAGGTTCAGAACCCCTACCAGGCCGGAGTTAGCCAGGACGAAGCCCGCGATGCTGGCAGCGAGGAGAACATAAGCCGCCGCATTCTCGGTCCTAAAAAACTTCATACCCACCATTGTTGCGGAAATTACACAGGTGGATTGTTTACAAGCCCGAAACATTTCAAGCGCATTTCTGAAATACCCCTCACCGAAACTTGACGTGTTGCAACGGCAACATTTGTTTATTAGAGAGAGGTAAACAAATGCACCTGGATCAGGGAAATACCGCATTTGTGCTCATCAGCGCAGCCCTAGTGTTGCTGATGACCCCGGGTCTAGCCTTCTTCTACGGAGGAATGGTTAAGGCCAAGTCAGTCGTAAGCATGATGATGCTTTCGTTTGGTTCGCTTGGAATCATCGGAGTGCTCTGGGTGCTTTACGGCTACGCAATTGCCTTCAGCAACGGCGGATCGAAGACCTTCTACGGCATCGATGGCTGGTTTGGCATCGATACCTCGTTCATTGGCCTTGACGCACAGCTGAAGGATGCGCTGAACCCTACCGGCCCTTACCCAACGCTTGCCTTTGTCGCGTTCCAGGCAACCTTCGCAATCATCACCGTTGCGCTTATCTCCGGAGCAATCGCCGACCGCGCCAAGTTCGGTGCCTGGATGGTGTTCGCCGGTGTCTGGGCCACCCTCATCTACTTCCCGGTTGCAAACTGGGTATTCAACTTCACACTGGTCGATGGCAAAATCACCGACGGCGGATGGATCGTCTACAACCTCGGCGTTATCGACTTCGCCGGTGGAACCGCGGTTCACATCAACGCAGGTGCCGCCGGTCTTGCTCTGGCGCTCATCCTGGGTAAGCGGTTTGGATTTGCCAAGGGCATGAGTCAGCCTCACAACGTTCCACTGACGCTGCTGGGTACCGCCCTGCTCTGGTTCGGCTGGTTTGGCTTCAACGCCGGCTCCGAGGTTGCCGCAGACGGCTTTGCTTCCATCGCATTCATCAACACTCTGAGCGCTCCCGCCGCCGCGATGCTCGGCTGGATCATCATCGAGAAGATTAAGCACGGCAAGGCAACCTCGATTGGTGCAGCCTCGGGTGCGGTTGCCGGTCTGGTAGCCATCACCCCCGCCTGTGAGATCCTCGACCCAGTCTGGGGACTCCTGCTAGGCGTAATCGCCGGAGCCCTCTGTGCACTCGCCATCGACCTCAAGTTTGCGCTTGGCTTTGACGACTCGCTCGACGTTGTGGGAATCCACCTAGTTGGCGGAATCGTGGGTACCCTCTACATCGGTATCTTCGGTCGCGGTGTTGGCCTGGCATTCGGCCACGGATGGCACCAGCTCGCAATGCAGGCCCTCGGTGCCGGTGCGGTGCTTGTGTACAGCTTCGTTGGTGCACTGGTGATCGGATTCATCATCGAGAAGACCATCGGATTCCGTGTTCGAGCAGAAGACGAGATCGCAGTCACGTCCGAATAGGCCAATCCAGAGCGTCCCCACGATTCCTGCAACCAGGTGAACGCCAACCACGTCCAGTG
>JBJTNC010000114.1:0-2860 GCA_046073865.1 Micrococcales bacterium
CCCGAGCATCGGGGTGCTGCATGCTTCTAGTTAACCCCCGAGTGGCGGGTTTTTATTTCTCAGCCACGCGGCTTTTGTGCAGACGCCATTCCTTGAAGGTCAGCCACAGGATGAAAATATCGAATGCCGTGAGCAGGAACAGGCCCAGGCTGAAGCCGCCGAAGAGTTGGACAATCTGGGTGACGATGAATGCCACGAGGGCCGCCATCATCCACGGGTATGCCCAGTGCTTTTCGCGGAGAACCGCCCAGACCAGGATCACCTTCACCAGACCGTGCAGGGCCAGGTAAATGGCAACGTAGTGGGTCTCGTGCACATTCACGCTGGTGCCCAGGTGCAGGATGAACTGCGCAACCACCGCGTTAGGGTCTTCCTGGATCTCCTTCGCGGTTGCCCAGACGGCGAATGCGTGGATTTGCGCGGGGCTGATGAGGAACGAGAGCACCGCTCCGATTAGCTCCACTAGTCCGAAGATGCCTTTGGCGCCAACGCTGAGTACGAAGGTTCTGTGTAGCAGCTGGGTCTCGCCCTTTACCCTAGGCAATTTCGGTGGTCAGCCTCTCAACGAGTTCGGCGTACTTGCCTGCGGTCTGGGCCACGATGTCGGCCGGCAGCGCGGGCGGCTGGCCAACCTGGTTCCAGTTTTCTGCCAGCCAGTTGCGAACCACCTGCTTGTCGAAGGAGTCCTTGCGCTCACCGCGGTCCCAAGCTGCCTTGCTCCAGTAGCGGCTGGAGTCCGGGGTCAGCACCTCGTCACCGAGGGTGATGCCGCCTGTTGCAGGGTCGATTCCAAACTCAAACTTGGTGTCGGCCAGAATCAGGCCCGCCTGCTCCGCCGGGGCGCTCGCCTGAGCGAATACCCTGAGCGAAAGCTCGCGCAGCGCCACCGCGTTTGCCTCACCAACCAGCTCAACGCAGCGGCCAAAGTCGATGTTCTCGTCGTGCTCGCCCATCGGCGCCTTGTATGCGGGCGTGAAGATTGGCTGCGGAAGCTTGCCACCAAAGGTGAGGCCCTCCGGAAGCGCAATACCGCAGATGGCTCCGGTCTCCTGGTATTCTTTCCAGCCGCTGCCGCTGATGTAGCCGCGCACAACGCACTCAATTGGGAACATATCCAGTTTCTTGCAGACCGTGCCGCGTCCATCAACCTCTGACGGAACGGCAACCTCGTGCGAGACGTGGTTGGCAACGTCCAGGCGGTCAAACCACCAGTTGGTTAGCTCGGTCAGAAACCTACCCTTGCCAGGGATCGCGGGCTCGAGAACGTGATCGAATGCCGAGACTCGGTCGCTGGCAACCACCAGGATCAGGTGGCCGAGGGCCGGGTCTTCGCTCTCGTAGAGATCGCGCACCTTGCCGCTGTAAACGTGCTTCCAGCCGGGGATCTGAACCGCCACTAGTTGGCCACCTTCTTAGCGATGTCGGTGCGGAAGTGCGAGCCCTCCAGCTTGATGTGGCCGATGGCCTCGTACGCGTGCTTGCGGGCGTGCTGGAAATCCTTGCCCACTGCAACTACGCTCAGCACTCGTCCGCCAGTTGCAACCAGGTGGTCGCCATCGATGGCCGTTGCCGCGTGACAGATCTCAACGCCGTTGACCGCAGCCGCGTGGTGCAGGCCGTGGATCGGTCGGTTTGGCGCGGCCTTGTCCGGGTAGCCCTCGCTGGCCAGTACCACGGTGATGGCAACCTCATCGGTGAAGCGCGGTTCGGGCGCGGTCTCGAGGTTTCCCGTGGCTGCCGAATGCAGCAGGCCGGCGAGAGGGGTTAGCAGACGGCGCAGCACAACCTGGGTCTCTGGGTCGCCGAAGCGGGCGTTGAACTCGATTACGCGAATGCCGCGCTCAGTCACAATCAGGCCGCAGTAAAGCAGGCCCACGAAAGGCTCGCCAAGCCTTGCAAGCTCATCGATGGTTGGCTGGGCAACTGTGCGCTGCACTTCCTCAACGAAACCAACGGGCAGCCAGGGGAGAGGGCTGTAGGCGCCCATGCCACCGGTGTTTGGGCCCTCGTCGTGGTCGTAGGCGCGCTTGAAGTCCTGCGCCGGGGTGAGTGGCATGACGTTTTTGCCGTCGGCCAGGAAGAACAGCGAGACCTCCTGGCCGGCCAGGAACTCCTCCACCAGAATGCCCATGTGGATGAACTTGCGGGCGTGCTCGAGGGCGGCCTCGCGGTCGGAGGTGACGATCACGCCCTTGCCGGCGGCCAGGCCGTCGGCCTTCACAAAGTAGGGGGCGCCAAAGTCGTCAAGGGCGGACTCCACCTCTTCGATGGTGCTGCACTCGTGGGCCATGCCGGTTGGCACGTCGGCCGCTGCCATGATTTCCTTGGCAAAGCTCTTGGAGCCTTCAAGCTGGGCCGCGCGCTGCGATGGACCGAACACTGGAACCCCGGCGGCGCGCAGGGCGTCGGAGACACCGGCAACCAGTGGTGCCTCGGGTCCGATAATCGCCAGGTTGATGTTCTCGGCGGTGGCGAAAGCCACGACGCTGGCGGGATCGTTGGCGTTCAGCGGAACGCAGGCCACGTCCTCTGCGATGCCGGCGTTACCGGGTGCGCAGATAACGTTGCTCGCAACCGAACCGGTGCGAATGAGAGCTTTGACGATTGCGTGCTCGCGTGCACCCGAACCAAGAACCAGAATCTTCACCCCTCAAGTTTAACTTGCGGGGTTGCGGGCGCTCACACGGTTTTTTCGGGCGCTCACAAGGTGGTTTTTTCAGGCGCTCACCCGATCCTGGGTTCCCGCTGGCTGCGTTACTTCACGGTGGGCAGGCTGAGCCTGAACACGGCCCCGCCCTCCGGGCCAACGTTTTCGAGGCACTCCAGGGTTCCGCCGTGAGCCTCGGCGAGCGCGAGCGAG
>JBJTNC010000115.1:0-2028 GCA_046073865.1 Micrococcales bacterium
GCGAGCGCATTCGCCAGATTGAAGCCAAGACTATGTCGAAGCTGAAGCACCCGGCGCGCTCACAGTACCTTCGAGACTTCCTCGAGCACTAAATCATGCGGTACCTGCCGGCCATCGTCCTGGGACGACTCGTGCGCTTTGGCGTGCGGCTCGTTCGTCCGGGCGGTGGCTCGGCTCTTCCCGGCTTGCTGCTCTCCAAGGTTGCTCCGGGCATTCTGGCAAGTACGTTTTCTGCATTCAGAGACGGCCTGGTAATCATCACAGGCAGTGCCGGTAAGTCCACCACCACCAAGATGGTCGTGGCAATCGCTCGAGCGCATGGCCTGAAGGTATTCACAAACCCGAGCACGGCTAACATCCGCCAGGGTTTCTACAGCAGCATTCTCGAGCGCTCGAACCTATTGGGACGAGTGCCAGGCACCATCGCCATTCTTGAGATGGACGAGGGGCACGCGGCCGAATTCGTGGCAGAGATTCAGCCGGAAGTAGTCACGGTTTTGAACGTGGTGGAGGATCAGCTCGACAGGTTTGTGGATCCGGCCCTGGTTCGCGAGAAGCTGGCCACTGTTGCAAGGTCGGCCAGCCGGGCGTTGATCATGAACGCAGACGATCAAAATCTTCTTGTCATCGATGGCAAGGATTCAAAGCAAACCCACTGGTTTGGTTTGGCGGACAAGGCCTTGGCCGCCACTCTTGGCTATGCTCCAACCTACGCACCAGAGCTTGCAACTCCAAATAGCACAACGACCGTGCTTTCCCTGGATGGTCGTCAGGTGCGGATTGCCTGCCACGGAAAATTCGCCCAGTTCGAATTGCCAAACCGGGGTTTGCACTTCGCGGTGGATGCCGCCGCTGCGCTAGAAACCAGCCAGCAGATTCTGGGCTCTAAGTTTGACATCAAGCTAGCCGAGAAGACACTGGCCGAACTCCCGCCGGTATTCGCTCGCGGCGAGGTGGTGACAGTCAGGGGAGTGCCGGTTGAGTTCATCCTGGTTCAGAACCCAATCAGCACTCAGTTGAACCTTGACAACCTTCCGAAGGGTCTGGAGCGTGTGATGTTCGCCATTGGGCGCGACGTACATGACCCGTCTTGGCTCTGGACCGTGAACCCTAAGAACCTTCCGCTTGTTGATGTGGTCACCGGTTACAACGTTGGCGAGGCAGAGCTCTGGTTGCGCCACCACGGAATTGCGCCAAAACTCGCAACCGACGACCTGGAGCTGGCGTTTGACCAGTGGTTGGCTATGCCGGAACCCACCGCTAGCGTGCGAACAGTAATCTTCTCGGCCGATGCAATGCGCCGAATTCGGCGAATGCTGGGCTTCACCAGCCCCGATGAGGTGCAGCGATGAACAAGGTGATTCTGGGCAGTGTTTTTGGCACTCGCCTCAATCTCAACGGAGATCAGGGCAACCTGTTGGCGCTTCGAAGGTACCTTGAGGCTGCGGGCCTTACCGTAGAAGTTAGACCGGTAATCTCCACCGATGACGCCCTTGGCTGCAACTTCGTCATGCTTGGTCACGGGTCAATGGCGGCGATGAAGAGTCTTGAGCCGCAGCTGACCGCGTTCGACTGGTCAAAGATTTTGGAGCGAGTACCGGGGCTGGCCGTTGGTTCTGGATTCGAGTGGCTCGCGCGTGAGGTGCTCAGCACTGCTGTTACCGAATCGGAGAACCGCGTGAGCGAGTTTCAGGTTGCCGAACTTGGAATCATCCGGGCCCTGGGTTACCGAAACACCGCTACGGATCTACCAAATCTTCAACTAAACGGTAGCTTCATCTGCTCCATGCTGCACGGTCCGCTGCTGGCAAAGAACCCACGCCTTCTTCATCGGGCGGCGCAGACCGCCGCTAAGTCTGCCAGCCTGGAGCTTAAACACACGCCGGAACTGGCAGCCTGGGTGAATGAACTCAACCGGATCTGCGGTGGCATTTGGAAACTCGAGGCACCCGAAGCCGAGTATCAGGAACTGAGCCTGAAATGAAAATGGACCCCGCTGCGTGAACTGAACCCCGAAAGTGGGACTCC
>JBJTNC010000116.1:0-13299 GCA_046073865.1 Micrococcales bacterium
CCTTTGACGGGGTTATGCGAAAAGCCCTCCCAAATTTCTCCCGCTTTATTCAGTATCTTCGAAGATTGAGCTCCTGTTTTGATGCCAATGTTCACAGCGTTAGTTTCATTGGCGGCATTTGAAATTTCCACTACTAGCGAAAGCGCCTCATAAGTAACCTGTGCTTCTCGAATCAGAATTAAAGCATCTGCGATTGGTGCGAGAGGTGTAAAGGCCAAACCTAACAGAGCCAAATCGACATAATCTTCCACACCCCATGAACCTGTCCAGTCGTTGCTGTTGATCGGGTCGTTTGGGTAACTGTACGCGTTTTCGTTTCCGCCAGGGACCGGGTCTCGGCTAGTGAAGCGGCCCATCAACGAGTTATAGACCCTGGCTCCCATGAGGATGAGGCCGGAGAGCGTGGTGGCTTTTTCTGCTTGACCGGCCCAACCGTATTTGATGGTGTTGGTTGAGGTTTGGGTTGCGGTTTGGTTTTGGCTTGGGATTACTGCTTCTTGGTTACCGAACTCGTCATAAACGGTGAGCGCGTTCAGGCTCACCGCTTGGTTTGCGGTGTTGAGCGTGATACTTGAAACCGTGTCGCCGTGAATGTCGTTGACTTGGAGCGTGTTGCCGGTTGTGTTGTCACTGGTGATTGTGAAGCTACCCAACCCCGGCAGATACTTTGTTGCTTTGCTCAGATCGGTGGCACCGACTGGTGTGGTCCAGGATGGTGCTTGAGAGTTGTCGGTGTAATGCTTCACCAACTGTGAAGTGACAGCACCTGTTGCAGTGGTGATGGCGGTTTCGAGGCTGATGCGTCCGGCAGGGTCTTGACTGTATGTTGTTGTCGATCCGTTACTGGTGATGGCTTGGATTGAATCGTCAGCGTTATAAGTCAAGGTTGCAGCTGACCCGTTTGGCGTGTCGGTTGCGGGGATACTGGTTTCGCGACCTAACTGGTCATACACGTAAGCACCGGTACCTGTGTTGGTGATCCTTGATGCTAAATCAAACGAGTGTGTTGTTGTTACCGGGTTAGTTGTTGCGCAGTTGCCGGTGGCATCTTGTGCGATTGTTTTTGAAACTCTGTCGCCGTTGGCGTCGTATCCGTATTGTCTGGTTTGGCAGCCGCCTAGAAGCCAGTCTTGGCTTTGGGTGAGGCGTCCGTTGGAGTCGTAACTGTAGGCGCGGTTGAACCAGTTGGGTTGGGTGTTGCTGGAGGCGTTTGGAGCTGATTCATAGATCACTTGCCCGGCCGTGTTGTATTGGCGGCTCCAACCCGCATTCCATTGCCCGCCAGAGAATGTGCTGGCATAGTTTTGGTTGATGGTTTGCCCGCGATAGTTGTAGCCGAAAGTTTCGGTTACCTGGTTGGGGGCGTTTACTTGACTGGTTTGCCCGTTATCGTCATAGCTTGCCTGATAGCTGGCTACACCGGTAATGGTTTCCTGGGTGGCGAGGTTACGGTATTCGGTTGCCCCGGTTAGGTCGGTTCCGCCGTAACTGTAGCTGATGGTTGCTGCCGGGTCGGTGAAGGTTTGAACCAACCCTGCACCGGTTTGACCGTAAGGCACATACGTGGTGGTTGCTGTGTCACCTAACTGGTTGAGGTAGCTGGTTTGCCTACCCCAAGCATCGTAAGCATAGGTGATGCTGCCGGCCGGGCCGCTAATGGTTTTCACTGCACCGGCCGGATCGTAAGTGTATGACCTGGTGATAGTCGGCGTGGTGATGCCTGTGACTGTAGTGGTGGCCGATGTTAGTTGAGAAAGTGCGTCGTAACTGTTGGTTGTGGTGCGGGTGACGGTTCCGGATGTTTCGGTTTGGAGGGTAAGTTTCCCGTAAAAGTCGTAGCTAGTGTTGATTGTTGCTGGCGCTACACCGTCGGTTACGGCGTTGAGGGATCCGGTCCAGCAGAGGTAGCCTACCCATTCGGGATGCATTCCGCAGGCTGTGTTTTGCGGGTTGGTGCCTGCCGTGTAGTAAATGTTTCGAATATCGCCATAGTCGCCGGTTCCGGCAGTTGACTGGGGTGCGATGGTTTCGACCGTGTTGCCGTCCGCGTCGTAAACCGTTTTATGGGTGATGGTTTCACCTGTTAGCCCGGTGGTGACGGTGGTTGGTTTGCCTAGGCTCCAACCAGATACTGTGCCTGATACCGGATCGTAGCCGTAAACGGTTTGGGTAATGGTTTTCGTATCGGCTGGTATCTGGTATCCGGATTTAGAAGAACCTGTGAGCGCATTAGTTTCACCGACGCTAACTCCGGTGACGAGCTGGTAAGCCAACTTGACGGGGTTGTCCGGGTTGACAGTGTAGACGCCGCCGTTTGGTGCGTTCAAATCGTAACTGTAACTGGTGTGGATACGGGTTGTGGCGCCTAGGGTACTGATTGGCTGCCATTGGTCGGTGATGTGGCTTCCAGCGTTTACGGTTACCCCACTGACAGTGTAGGTGTCGTTGTATTTGGTGATTGTGGCATACGAGTCGATGAAGGCCTGCGACATGGTTTGGTTGTTTGCGGTGAAGCTTTGCAGGGCTTGGATTGCTTGCGGAGTGAAGCTGCGTATAGGTTGATTGTTTTCGTTGAAGTCTGTTGCCGTGAACATCCAGGGCGTGGTTTTACCCGGGTTGGCAGTGTTTACGGTGTTGCCTTTAGCATCCACATAGTAGAGGTGTGCATAGTGTGCATCGTTTGCTGTCAAACTTGCTGCAGTGGATCCGGTAGGGGTGTGGTCGGCTCCGAACACGGCAACACTATAGGTAGGGTTTGAGGCTTGCAGCCAGGGACTCGAAGTGGCTGTGGCCAGGTTGGGGAACCCGGCAGGTGGAGTAGCTACCGAAACGTCATAGACGAAGCTGGCTAACGTGACCGGGGTGCCGGAACCGGTTGCCGGGGTTCGGGTTACCGATAAGAGTTGATGCGATGCGTCGGAAGAATAGTTGAAGAAGTATCCTGCTAAACCGGTGGGTGTGTAGGAGAGGATTCGGGTTTGCCGGTCTTGGGCTGTGATGGGGCTGTAAGTGTATTTGATGTCACGGTTTGTGACTGTGTTGATGGCATCGGCGAGGGTTTTATCGGCGTTATAGTAATACGCTTCCTGGCCAACCGTGTTTATTGCGTTTAGGGTTGGATCCCAGCTTTGGTAACTGATGCCGGAAACCTGACCAGCAATATTCCATAACCCGTTAGTAGCGATAGCCGTACTTGAGGAATAGCTAATGTTTAGGGCGCTGCAACCGGCAACCATGGTGGTGCAAGAGATTCCACCGGCTACTGGTGCGAGGATACGTGCTACTTGACCGGCCGGGTTGATGGTGTAGCTGGTGGTGTGGCTGGTTCCTGGTTCGGTTACGGTTTGCGGCACCCAGACACTGTTGGCCTGCTTCCATACCGTGACCGTTCCGTCTTGTTCGGTGAGCGTCAACAGTTTAGGTGTGGTGTTGGAAACAGTCAGCGAAGCATTGGTTACGGTTTCGCTGCCAGTCAAAACATATGTTCCGGCCGGGTCTTGGCTTACTAACCCGTTAGGGGTTGTGAAGTTTAGGGTGGTGCCGTCGCTGCTGGTGAGGTTGAGGTGTCCGTCACGGTTTGTGGTGTCGATGATTTCGGCGGCCGCGAACCCTGGCGAGTCGAACGACGCCAACCAGCCGGGTCCGAACACTTGGTTGATGCCGGAGATCTGGTTTTGGGTTGCTAAATAGCTTTGGAAGCTACGCGAAACACTTAAACCCCCTAAACCGGTTTGTACACTCACATCGGTTTGGTTGATGGTGGCTTCACCGGTTAGCAATGCGACACTGGCGGGACCTGCATCAATGGTTGGATAGTTGCCGCCGTAAGCATGTGGCACGCGTTGAATGGTTACGGTTTGATAGTTGTCGTTGGAGCTGCAGTTGCTGCTGGTTACACCGTTGGTGACGTATTGGAAGCACACCTGTAAATCCAGGTTGGTGACTGTATTCAAAGGCATGTCAACGCTCGGCGTGGTTGACATGTCGGTGGTGGCTGTTTGGGTTGACCAAACATAGTTCGACAGCGACACGAACTCGCTGGTGGTTCCAACCGTCACTGGAATGTTGCTTGGCCCCGCAGTCCAGGTAGTTCCAGTGGCTTTAGCGCGCCGCCACCAAAGCGAGGCGGTGACTGTAGTAGAAGTAGACGCCCTTGGCGGTGCTACTGCGTCGACGCGAATGGTGTCGCTGGTGCGCGAAACTGTTGCCGGTGATGAAATGTATGCGCCACCGAAACCGGACTGGTAGGTGCTGGTTTGGCTTATCCCTGAACCGCTGAAAGTTGTGGCGGTAACTGTGTGGAGCATCGCTGTTGATGGAATGCTGATGGTTACCGATTTAGCGGCGCCCGCCAAACCGGTATAGGTTACGGGTTTACCGGCATCGAGTGTGTATTGCAGGGTTTGCGCAGCAGAGGCCGCCATGCTGGAAGCAATACTGATGGTGCAACTGTTGGATGCGTAAACGATTGACTGCCAACCCTTGTTGCCGTAACTACAGGTGATTGTTGGGGTTTGGGGTGGCGCGTTAGTGACCGTGAATTTGGTGAAGGCACTCCAGGAACCAGAACCAGCCGAGTTACTTGCCATGGCTCGCACAAAATAGGTGCTGCCTTCAGAGAGTTTGCTCGGTAACTTACAGGAAGCCAAAGCACCGGAAGCCACCACCGGGCTGCTGCAGGAAGCAACCAAATACGATTGCGGCAGGAAGTCGCTGGTCATCACATTGAAAGTGACCTGGACGGTATCGCCATCAACGTCAGTGGCATTAGAAACCAAAGTCGGTTGCAGATCCGAAGAATAGTCAACACCCGATTGGAACCCTCCCGGTGTCAGGGAAGGGTTAGCGGCTTGACCCGGTAAATGATCAAAGTTGATTGTTAGCGAAGGCTTATTAGATGCAGCATCAACCGAGTTGAAAGTTTTCCAACTCGTATTCAACGTCTCGGACGCCTTCAACTCGAAACCAGCCGCACCACTAAGCGCCATCGAAGCCTGGTAGCTGACAACGTTTGTGACATCAATGTTCAGCCACGCAGCCGGGCAAGTCGAGTCATGTCCTGCGCTAGCGGTAATCGTTGAATAGACGGCCGTGTTCGAGATAGCGGGCTGAGTGTTCCAAGTAGTTGCATCAGTTGAAGGATCAGAAGGATAAACATACAAAGTTGACGGCGTACACGTGGTAGCTGAAGACTGCCAAAGGTTCAAAGTCGCCGACTTGATAGCCGTACCCGACCAGCCAGCGGTAGGGAACGTTAGGAAACTTCGAGCTACCGAACCGCCACTGTTTTGAGTTCCAACCTGTAACGTGCCAGGGTTCAAAGACTGAAAAACAGTCGTCGGTGACCCCGAACGAACATACGTATCACTAGAAGGCGCCAAAGTGATTGCCGGATCCACCACAACCGGATACACAGTATTTGGATCATTCAAAAACTGGTTGTTAGCATCCAACAAGACAGTATCCGTATCACTACCAGGAGCCTGATCAACACTGGTAGCTACCTTCAAATAGTTTGCGGGTTCACCAGTGAGAGCGTTTTTAGTGGCATCCCACATGTATGCAGTATCGACCGAAGCCACATCGGTTCCAGCATCAGATAACGACACCGAACCATCCGGGTTCACGGCAGTCACCAAATTCGGTACCGTCACCGGTAACCCCAGCGAAGCCAACCCGTTTACAGGGCGTTGCTTAATAATGAAAAACTCTTCAAAACCAGTAACCGTTAAAACCAGTTTCAAATCCACGCCCGGACGCACATCCTGATACAACACGGTAGAACCAGAAACTACTGGTACAGGTAACGCGCCATCCCAACCCAACTCGATGACACTACCCGAATCGGTCGTGATCGACACCAGCCCAGAAGAAGCAACCTCACTAGCAGTGCCACCACCATTGAAACTCACCGGCCATAAACCAGAAACCGGCCTAAACCTGCCATCAATAGAAGCAACCAAAGACAAATCAAGGTCACGCCAACCAGTAGCAGAGGAGCTGTCCTGGACACGGACCGGAGCGGAAGAAACATCCGCAGTGAAAGAACCATCAGGTTCAGCCCACACAGTCTCAGTCGAAGTTAAATCCCCTAAAACCTCAACCCGATGCTGTAACGCGATCGCTTTAGTACGAGCAGAAACATCATCACTGGCCGTGTAAAGCGCAGAGTCAGTGGCAGCCTGCGCGGGAGTGAAACCAAACCCCAACATTGAGGCAGTCAACACCACAGTCACAACCGACGCTATAAAGCCTTTACCCCGCACCAAAACCCCCAAAAATAGGCCAACACAGGGAAACTATCAGCACCCGCCAACCCCACCCTGACGAAGTTACCCAACTGTAACCAAATCTTAAGTTTCGGCGCTGGACCGCGCCCATCTGTTTTGTGCTTCGCCCGCAGTCGGCAGATTTCGAGACCGCTTGTAAACTGCCCATATGAATCAAAGAACCAAAGTCTCAATCATCGGTGCCGGTGCGGTTGGCACCGCCACGGCCTACGCCCTACTCATCAAGCGCATTGCTGGTGAGGTGGCGCTCTACGACCTGAACGCTGCCAAGGTTGAGGCCGAGGTTCTCGACCTAGCTCACGGAAGTCAGTTCACCACTCCATCGCGGGTTTATGGCGGCGATGACCTTGAGGTTGTGCGCAACAGCGATGTGATTGTGGTCACAGCAGGCGCTAAGCAGAAGCCTGGGCAGACCCGCCTTGAGCTAGCCGGCACCAACGTGGCCATTCTGCGCGACCTGATGCCAAAACTGGTTCAGCTGGCGCCGGACGCCATCATTGTGCTGGTTACAAACCCCTGCGATGTGCTTGCCTACGCCGCGGTGCAATTCTCTGGTCTGGCGTCGAATCGTGTTTTTGCCTCCGGTACTGTGCTGGATTCCAGCCGCCTGCGCTGGCAGCTGGCCGAACGACTCGGCGTGAGCACCGAGAGCGTGCACGCCCTCATTGTTGGCGAGCACGGCGACAGCGAGTTCCCGCTCTGGGGTGAGGCTTCGATTGGCCCGGTTCCGCTGGCTGACTGGAAGGTTGGCGGCCACGGTCGTGTGCTTGCCCAAGCCGAACTCGATCAAATTGCCTTCGATGTGAAGAACGCCGACTACAAGGTGATTGAGGGTAAGGGTGCCACCAACTTCGCCATCGGGCTTTCGTCGGCGCGCATCGTTGAGGCCGTGCTGCGCGATGAGGGAGTGGTGCTGCCGGTTTCGTCCGTGCTGGAGAACTACCTCGGCGTCAGCAATGTTGCGCTCAGCGTACCAACCCTGGTGAACCGCAACGGCGCCGCGCAGACCATCGAGGTGCGCATGAGCGATGAGGAGCTGGTCAAGTTCCAGAACTCGGCTGCAACCCTGCGCAAGAGCATTGAGGCGCTTGGGCTGGACTAGGCAATCTCTTCGTAAGCCAGTTGCAGCGTCTGTGGATAACCCCGAGTAGGTGTCCCGCCTTAACACGATGATTGAACAACTGGCAGAAAGCGCGTCTTTGTCTAGTCCAGTTAAAAACCAAACCCCCGAGAACCAGTCGGGGGAATGGTTTGACACTCGAGTGAGTGACAGCCGGACTCCACAGAAGTCCAGTGAGTTGCCTCACTGATGAGTAAACCACATGTATTTGCCATTGGCAATACATGGGTGGAGCCTGGTTGAAAACTCTCGGTGCGCGCCTGAGCGGTTGGAGAGGAAATGTCCAAAGGGCAGATCCTGGACCAAGTGCTGACCGTTGCCAAGGTGGTCATTTTGATCATCGAAGTAGCGGTTTTGTTCAGGTAACCAGAGCGGCATCGGGCCTGTTTCGGCTGGCTCGGTGCCGTCCCTCCAAGAACGGCTAAACTTATCTGGTTGCCCCGCCACCAGGTGAGGCATACGGGCTGTAGCGCAGCTTGGTAGCGCACTTGTCTGGGGGACAAGGGGTCGCCGGTTCAAATCCGGTCAGCCCGACAAAATGCTAGGTTCATAACTAGATGAGTCACTGGGGGAAGCGAATCAACATGACTATTCCGCGCCCTAACGAAGTTAGACTTTTGGCATGACTGAGCGAGTATCCATGTGGCACGAAGCCAAGACCGTGCCAAACCTGCTCAGCTTTCTTCGCCTAGCGCTCATCCCGGTTTTCCTCTGGTTGATTGTTAGCGGCCACGGCGGCTGGGCCATCGCGCTGCTTGCATTCAGCGGCCTAACCGACTACCTCGATGGCTACATCGCCCGCAAATACAACCAGGTCACCCGCCTCGGTAAGCTCATAGACCCCGCGGCCGATCGCCTCTACATCTTCACCACCCTCATCGGGCTGGTCATCACCGGCGTGATTCCCTACCCGCTGGCCGCCGTCATCGTTGCCCGCGATGTGATGCTGCTAATTGTTTACCCAATTCTGGCAACCCACGGATACGGCCCGCTGCCCGTGCACTACCTAGGCAAGGCCGGCACCTTCGCACTGCTCTACGCCTTCCCGCTGCTGCTGATGGCAAACGTTTGGAGTTCAGCAAACTTTGTGATTTTGCCCATCGCGTGGGCCTTCGCGCTCTGGGGCGCGGGCCTTTACTGGTGGGCGGGTTTTGTGTACGTTATGCAAGTAAAAGATCTGGTTTTGGGGGAGCGCGCGAGCCGCTAGGCTTGCGTGTAGGGAGACAAAAATGCAGGATTTCACCGCACCTGGACAGGGCAAAGACGAGGTAACAGACACTCAGCGTTTCAGCGAGGATCTGCTTGCCATGGCTGGCGCCAACCTGTCCACGAGTGAGGCTGAAGCCATTGCCGCCCTCCCGAGTGGCCACGCGCTTCTCATCGTCAAGCGCGGCGCCGACATCGGTGCGCGTTTTCTGCTTGACCAGGACGTAAACACCGCCGGTCGCCACCCAAACGCCGACATCTTCCTTGACGACGTAACGGTTTCGCGCCGTCACGCCGAGTTTCTGCGCCACGGCACCAGCTTTGAGGTCAAGGACCTGGGTTCTCTGAACGGCACCTACTTCGATGGCGTCCGCATTGAGACCGCACTGCTGGACGACGGCGCCGAGGTTCAGATTGGCAAGTTCCGCATGACCTTCTACGCGTCGCCGCTGGATAAGCGAGCCGCGTAATGGCTCAAACCTCAACCGCCAGGCTTCACGTAGCCGGCGGAAGCAAGCTCTATACCATCGGTCAGGTAATCAACCAGCTCGACGGCGACTACCCGGGCCTCACCTCTTCCAAGCTTCGCTTCCTGGAGGACGAGGGGCTCATCACCCCGCAGCGAACCAACAGCGGGTACCGCAAATACACCTCCGATGACGTGGAGCGCATCCGCATCATTCTGGAACTCCAGAACCGCAAGCTTCCGCTGAAGGTTATCTACGACTACCTGAGTCAGCTGGACGCTGGCGTTAGCGCCAGCCTTCCGGGAGACCAGGATGCACCTGAGCCCGCCCTGCGTAAGCTGCGCGCCCGCAAGATCACCAGGCTTGAGCTAACCGCCGAGACCGGCATCAGCGAAGCCATGATTGCCGAGGCGCAGGACATGAAGTTCCTTGGCGCCGAGCCTTTTGACTTTGGCGCGCTGGAGGTTTGTCGCGCGCTGGTAAACCTGCGCCGCTTTGGCATCACTCCCCGCCACCTCGCCGGCCACAAGACTCTTATAGACAGAGAGATCGCCATCATCGAGGGCGTGCTTGCTCCCGTGAAGGGTCGCAAGGACGTGTCTGCCCGCGCCAAGGCGGCTGACTATGCGCGCGAAATCGAGCAGCAGTTCGACACAATTCGCACCGAGCTGATTGCCTCGTTCATCTCGAAATTCGAGAACTAAAACCGCGCCGTTAAGCCCGACACGCCGTAACGAATTCTTGCGGGGTATTGACCCCATAGTTCACCAGAATTAAACCTGTACTTGAACCTTTAAAGTTCGGCTCTCAAGCGGGAAGGATGCGCGATGTCAGAGCATGACCAAACCGCAACTCCCGCAACCGCCGCGGGCAGCGAGTACGCCGACACCCTTTTCAGCGATGACCTTCCTGCAACCGACGACAAGAGCGGCTACCGCGGAACCTCGGCGGCCAAGGCCGTTGGTATTTCCTACCGCCAGCTTGACTACTGGGATCGCACCGCGCTGGTTCAGCCATCGGTGCGCGGCGCCTCAGGTTCCGGAACCCAGCGCCTCTATTCTTTCCGCGATGTCCTGGTGCTCAAGCTGGTGAAGAGCCTTCTGGACATCGGTGTTTCGCTGCAGCAGATCCGTACCGCCATCGATGAGCTTCGCTCGGCCGGCATTCACGAACTCTCTGGAATCACCCTCATGTCCGATGGCGCACGCGTTTACCTGTGCACCACCCACGACGAGGTCATTGACCTACTTGGTCGCGGCCAGGGCGTGTTTGGAATTGCGGTGGGCAAGGCCCTCAGCGAGGTTCAGGCAACGCTGGCCAACATTCACCCGGATTCGGTTTCGGAGCTGGACGAGCTGGCGAGCCGCCGCGAGCGCAAGCGCGCCGTCTAACTAGTCCTTTTTTGCGCGTCTAAAGAACGACTGCTTCACAGACTCGTCCTTGGCGCGCCTTGCGCTGCGTCCGCGACGCTGCTTCCTGGCTGCCTCACGAAGTGAATCCTGGATCAGGTTCAGCACCTGATCGAAAAGCCCGGAGAGCTCGGCCGCGGCATCGCCCGGCCAGGAGTGGATTGGGCGGGCGGCGCCCTGAGCCTGCTGCACGGCGGCGCGCTCTGGCAGGTGAACCGGCAGCAGCGCCTGTCCAACAATCTGCGCTAGCTCGCTCTGGCGGTACTCGTGCTCGGTGAAAGAGCCGTTCACTCGGTTCAGTACCACGCCGGCCAGCGCCAGGCGGTGGTTCAGTTGGTCGTGCACCTCATCCACGGCCTGAATGGCGCGCTTGATGCCGCTAACGGCAAAGATTCCGGGTTCGGAGACCAGAAGCACTCGGTCGCTGGCGGCCCAGGCGCTGCGGGTTAGACCATTCAGCGATGGCGGGGTGTCGATAATCACCAGGTCGTAGTCGTCCTCAACCTCGCTCAGCGCCTGCTCCAGCTTCCATAGGTCGCGCAGGCTGGGCGAGGGGGAGTCGTATGCGCTGGCCAGCGGTTCGCCAACCATGACATCTATTTTTGAAGTCTGTGACTTGTTCCAACTGGAGGGTAGAATTGCCTTCTGTACAACGGAGTGCACGGGGCGCTTGATTACGTCAACAACAGTCGTTTCATAATCCCCGATGGCACCCAGACCTGTGGAAGCATCGCACTGTGTGTCAAGGTCTACCACCAATGTACGTAGCCCCTTGGCATAGGCGGCCGAAGCCAGGCCTAGAGAGACGGTGGTCTTGCCTACGCCCCCCTTCAGGGAGCTAACGCTGAGAACATGCACCCCTCTAGGCTACCCACAAAATTTGGGAGTCCCTTAAAACTTCGGTAGGGAAGGAAACACATGTTCAAAAAGATCTTGGTGGCAAACCGCGGCGAGATTGCGGTACGTGCATTCCGCGCGGCTTACGAGCTGGGCGCCAAGACCGTGGCTGTGTTCCCATACGAGGATCGCAACTCCGCCCACCGCATGAAGGCCGACGAGGCCTACCAGATTGGAACCGTGGGCCACCCGGTTCGCGCCTACCTCGATGTTTCGGAGATCATCCGTGTAGCCAAGGAGAGTGGCGCAGACGCCGTTTACCCGGGCTACGGATTCCTTAGCGAAAACCCTGAGCTAGCCAACGCCTGCGCCGAGAACGGCATCACCTTCATTGGTCCGAAGGCCAACGTGCTGGAACTTGCCGGCGACAAGGTGAACGCCAAGGCAGCGGCAATCGCCGCCGGCGTGCCAGTTTTGAAGAGCACCGAGTCCAGCGCCGACGTTGACTTCTTGATGAGCGAGTCTGACGCCATTGGCTTCCCGCTGTTTGTGAAGGCGGTTGCCGGTGGCGGTGGCCGCGGCATGCGTCGCGTTGCCACCAAGGACGAACTGCGTGCGGCCCTCATCGAGGCTTCGCGTGAGGCCGAGAGCGCATTTGGCGACGGCCGCGTCTTCCTTGAGCAGGCTGTTCTTCGCCCGCGCCACATTGAGGTGCAGCTGCTTGCAGACAACGCCGGCAACGTGGTTCACCTGTTTGAGCGCGACTGCTCCATTCAGCGCCGCAACCAGAAGGTTGTTGAGATTGCCCCGGCCCCGCTCCTGGACGACACTCTGCGCCAGCAGCTGTTCCGCGACGCCGTTGCCTTTGCCAAGGAGATCGGCTACGCCAACGCGGGAACTGTGGAGTTCCTGATTGACACCGTAGGCGCCAACGCAGGCAAGCACGTTTTCATCGAGATGAACCCTCGCATCCAGGTGGAGCACACCGTTTCCGAGGAAATCACCGACATCGACCTGGTCCAGAGCCAGATGCGAATCGCTTCGGGCGAGACCCTCGCAGACCTCGGCCTGAGCCAGGACACTATCACCTGTCACGGCTTTGCCGTCCAGTGCCGCATCACCACCGAGGACCCAGCGCAGGGCTTCCGCCCGGACACCGGCAAGATCACCACCTACCGTTCGCCGGGTGGCGCGGGCATCCGCCTCGACGGTGGAACCGTCTCGACCGGCGCCGAGGTGAGCCCATTCTTCGACAGCATGCTGGTGAAGCTCATCGCCAAAGGCCGCGACTTCCCGAGCGCCGTCACCCGCGCTCGCCGCGCGCTGGCAGAGTTCCGCATCCGCGGTGTCTCCACCAACATCGCCTACCTGCAGGCCGTGATGAGCGACCCAACATTCATCAGCGGCGACCTGAGCACCGCCTTCATCGATGAGCGCCCAGAGCTGTTCAAGGCCAAGGCCAGCCAGGACCGTGGAACCAAGATTCTGCAGTGGCTTGCCGAGGTGACCGTGAACCAGCCTTACGGCCCACGCAATGGTCGCCTCAACCCAGAGGAGAAGCTGCCCAAGGTTGACCTGCTTCAGCCTGCACCCGCCGGTTCGCGCCAGCGCCTGCAGCAGCTTGGTCCGGCTGGCTTCGCGAAGGCGCTTCGCGAGCAGACCGCGGTTGCCGTCACCGACACCACTTTTCGTGATGCCCACCAGTCTCTGCTGGCAACTCGTGTGCGAGGTCGCGACCTGGTTCAGGTTGGACCACACGTTGCCCGCCTAACCCCACAGTTGCTTTCGGTGGAGGCTTGGGGTGGCGCTACCTACGACGTTGCGCTGCGATTCTTGGGTGAGGATCCGTGGGAGCGCCTAGCGGCGTTGCGAGCCGCAATGCCAAACCTGTGCATTCAGATGCTTCTTCGCGGCCGAAACACTGTCGGCTACACGCCCTATCCAACTGAGGTGACCGAGGCATTTGTGCG
>JBJTNC010000117.1:0-3172 GCA_046073865.1 Micrococcales bacterium
TCAAGCAAACGGACGCCGATGTTGGCTCGTTCGATGCCGGTTATGGAAGCGCCTATTTGGCTAAGCAGGTTGGTCAGAAGTTTGCCCGCGAGATATTCTTCCTTGCCGAGACCTACGATGCCCAGCGCGCCTACGAGCTTGGCGTTGTGAACCGCGTTGTTCCCCACGCCCAGCTGGAGACTGAGGGTGTTGCCTGGGGCAAGACCATCCTGGGCAAGAGTCCAACCGCAATCCGCATGCTGAAGTATGCAATGAACGCCACCGATGACGGCATGGTGGGCCAGCAGCTCTTCGCGGGTGAGGCCACCCGCTTGGCCTACGGAACCGCCGAGGCCGTCGAGGGCCGAGACTCGTTCCTTCAGCGCCGCGAACCTGACTGGTCGCCATTCCCCTGGCAGTTCTAGGCGTGATTCCCATAAAGGTTGTTGCCGCCAACGACGTGGTCGGAGCGCTGCTCGCGCTCGGTTCTGCTCTCGCGGGCGAGTGCGCCGTCTTCGTAACCGGCCCCGAGGTCAACGGCAAGATGCCTGAGACTCACGGCCTGCCGGACACCGTAGATTCGCAGGTAGCCCTCATCGTCGAATCGAGTGGCTCCACCGGAACACCCAAGCGAATCACGCTCTCGCGCACCGCACTCCTTGCCAGCGCCCGCGCCGCCGACTTCAGGCTGGGGGGACCGGGTCAGTGGTTGGTTGCGCTTCCAATCAACTACGTTGCCGGAAGTAACGTTCTGATTCGCTCGCTAGTGGCCGAGAGTCAACCCGTGATCATGAACACCCAGCTGCCGTTCACGCCCGAGGCCTTCTCCAATGCCGCCGGCCTCATGACGGGGGAGCGCCGCTACGTTTCGCTGGTTCCAGTGCAGCTGCAGCGCCTGGTCAATGCGGCGGGTATTGACGAACTGCTGCTAAACAGGCTCCGCAGGTTTGACGCCATCCTGGTTGGGGGCCAGGCACTCGATGAAAAGACCGCTGCCAAGGCCAGCCAACTGGGTCTGAACCTGGTGCGTTCCTACGGCTCGGCTGAGACCGCGGGCGGCTGCTGCTACGACGGGATTCCGCTCGACGGCGTTGGGCTCAGGATTTCGCCGGAAGGGCTCATCGAGGTATGTGGTCCAACCCTCGCCGAGGGTGTAGCAGGTGCCGACGGTTGGTATTCCACCAGCGACCTCGGCGAGATTGTCGACGGGGTGCTGCGAGTTACCGGGCGATCCAACCGAGTTCTCAACAGCGGCGGACTGAAGGTTGCCCTCGACGCCATCGAGGAAGCGGTGCGGGCCATCGGTGGGGTCAACGATGTTGCCGCCATAGCGGTAAGCGACGAGCAGTGGGGCGAGCGTGCCGCCGTGATTTACACGGGCAGCCCAGAGGTAGCCGACTACATCGCGGCCGATGCGCTGACACAGCTAGGACCCGCCGCAAAGCCGGTTCGAGTGGTTCGAGTGGACGCAATTCCCCGGCTCTCGAGCGGCAAGACCGATTACCAGCTTCTGGCAAAACAGCTATCCCACCGCGGTTAATCTAGAGTTATGGCAAATCAGAAGCATAGGCCCGCGGCGTCGGGCAAGGCCCAGCAGCAGACCCCAAAACTAAAGCTCTGGATTGCGGGCGCCAGGCTGCGCACACTGCCGCTTGCCGTTGCGCCGGTTTTGCTCGGAGCCTGCGCTCCCCTCGCCGTGCAGCAGTTCAAGCCGCTGCTATTCTGGCTGGCACTCGCCGTAGCGCTCCTGCTGCAGATTGGCGTCAACTACGCCAACGACTACTCCGATGGCATCCGCGGAACCGACGAGGTTCGGGTTGGTCCGCTCCGCCTGACCGGCTCAACGGCAGTGCCGGCCGCCATGGTCAAACGCGCCGCCTTCATTTGCTTCGGTGCGGCCGCCCTGGCGGGCCTGGTGATCGTGCTGCTAACCCAGTACTGGTGGCTCATCGCCGTTGGTGTCTCATGCATTCTGGCCGCGTGGTTCTACACCGGTGGCAAGCGTCCCTACGGTTACGCGGGACTTGGCGAGCTCGCCGTATTCATCTTCTTTGGCCTGGTGGCAACTGTGGGAACCTCGTACATTCAGGAGCGAACCGTTGACCAGACCTCGGTGATCTTTGGTGTTGCAGCGGGCTGCTTTGCGGTGGCCGTGCTCTTGGTAAATAACCTGCGAGACATCAAGCAGGACAAGCTGGTTGGCAAGCGCACACTGTCAACCAGGATTGGTGCCGGTTGGACCAAGGCGCTATTCGTCTTCAATCTTTGGCTGCCGCTGGCAATTGCTGTTCTGGTATCGGTTGTCTACAACCCGGCCATCTACGGACTCGGGGCCATTTTCCTGGTTGGCCCCGCAACGCTGATTCTGTTTCAGGCTAAGAGCCCCAAGGACCTCATCACGGTGCTCAAGCTAAGCAGTTACGCCTCGCTCGCTTTTGCGCTGCTGGAGCTATTCGCCTTTTCCATCCAGTAGGTCGTTCTCCACGTCCTTGGTGCCTGGCTTGGTAAGCCCATCGCGGCGGGCCTGGCTGCGGTTGTAGATGTAGGTGCTCATGGCGTCGCGCTGTTTGCGAAGCGCGAGCACCGAAACCGCAAACGAGATGATGGCCGCGAACATGGCCGCCAGCAGCCAGTCCTGAACGAATGCGGACACAATCGAGAGAGTCAGCACGAACAGGCCGATGCGGATTAGGAAGAACACGATGATGGGGTTTTTCACTCCTCAATTCTAAGTAGAGTAAAAGAATGCGCGCGGTACTTTTTTCTCTGGCTGCACTTGTGATTTTCACGGTGTTTGCCGTGGTCTACGCCGCGTCAGCCCCCGCGAAAGATGTGCGAGTGTTGCCCAAGTGGCTCTGGGTAACCCTAGCCCTAATAGCCACCCCGGTTGGCGGCGCCCTCTACCTCGTTTTTGGAAGGCCGCTGCCCAAGCCCGGCCAGCCCTCGCGAGGCGGCAAGTCGCTTGCCCCCGATGACGACCCCGACTTCTTGAGAAACCTGCGACACCGCCTCAGCGAAGACGAGGACGGTTCCGCCAAGTGAGTGCGCCCGCACAGGTTCTCGCCGCGAATCTGCTGGCACAGCTGGCAGCAAACGGGGTGGACCACGTGTTCCTGGCACCGGGAGCCAGGTCGCAGGCGCTCGCAATCGCTGCCGGCCAACTCGCAGACGCCGGGCACATTCAACTTCACGT
>JBJTNC010000118.1:0-24029 GCA_046073865.1 Micrococcales bacterium
GGGCGAGCAGGTGGAGCCGCACATCCTAAAGTCCGAGCTCATCATCAGGGAAACCACCTAAACTGTAACGATTCGGTGAAACCGCTTTCACCGTTCGGCTAAATCTGGTTATACTCGCTTCAAACGCGTGTGCGCGCGTGATTCAAATGCATCCCGAAAGGAACTTTGTGCGCGCTCTAGTTAGAAGCCTCGTTGCACTTTCGCTCGTAATCGCGGGCTCCGCCACCATCACGCCTGTCATGGCGTCGCCAACCTGGGTCTCGACTCCAAGCTGGACCAACCTCAACGTCAAGAGCGAGGAGGGTGTCTTCCAGCGCTACCGTCGCGAGTTCGACGCCAACTCCGTGCTGCAGACTCAGAGCGAGACCCAGCACAACCAGGCCTGGATCCGAAGCGACCGCAACAGCGTCACAGTTACCTACACCGGTGGCCAGTCCAACGCCAACAAGGAAGTTCGCTTCATCCTCGATGGCGACCAGGCCTTCACTTACCAGACCAGCAACACTGTGGTGAGCGCGGCCGATACCTCGAACCTTCCTACCAACCTTGACGTTGTCACCGACGGTCAGGGAAACGCCGCCGTAACCATGATTCTGAGCGAGGCAAACCCCGCCAACAGGGCAGACGACGTGCTCCGCGCTGGAATCAGCGATGGCACCACAAACGTTGGAAACATGGTTCTGCTCTGGGAGCCAGCCGGCTACTTCCCCGTTGTGAAGCTGGTTGGAACCGGAAGCGGGCCAGAGGCAACCTGCAACACCCTGCACCCGTTTGAGTGCAACGACGCCGACCTCACCGAGGAGACCTGGAACTGGTCGGTCTTCAAGAAGGACTGGCTGCCAGAGTACTCGCAGGTTTTCGTGAAGTCATACGTGCCTGGTGCCACCATCAACCTGCTCTACAAGGTGACCGACATCTGGGGTACCCCAATCCAGAGCCTGCCGCTCTCGCTTGGCCTCGACTCAGGCTGCCGCATATGCAAGTTCTCCAAGAACTTCCAGGGCACCCAAACCACCGATGTCAACGGCTACGCCACATTCAGCCTGAAGAACACCAACACCAAGGCTCAGATCATGGCGAACACCTTCGTCAATAGCGACACCAAGGTGACGGAGCACGGTTTCGCGGCCTTCGCCCTGATTCCAACCACCAACGAGCTCGTTGAGTCTGTTGATGAGTTCTGGCCACAGCTGGTAACCGACATCAACGTCAAGCAGTCGGCATTCCAGCTCTCCACCCTCAACCGCGGTGGCCTAAACGCCGATGCGGGCGGCAACGTGGTTGTTGGCTCGGGTGCCAATGCAAGGGTGAACCCTCCGCTGGTGATCGACGAAGCAGATAACGCTCTCACCGACACCAACGTGGTCAACCTCAACATCACCTACCTCAAGAACTCCATCCCCATCGCGCTCTACGCACCGGACGTGCAGCTGTCGGCAGACAACGGTGGTCGATTTGGTCTCATCCTGCCAAGCAAGCCCGTGGACACCTACGCGAGCGTGGCTAACGAGGCCAGCAGCTACACCTTCGGCTACACCTACCCGCAGCGCATAGCCCTTACCTGCACCAAGCCGGGAACCACCACGTTCGCAATTACGGTTGGAACCACCAAGGTCACCTACCCAATGGAGTGTGTGCTTCCGGATCACCCCGCAAGTCTGGTCAACGGCGTAAACGTTGCGGCGGCTATCCCGGGTAAGGCAACGAACGGCACCTTCTACGTGACCGACCGCTACGGCACCGGAGTTGCCGGAATCGCGGTCCACGTTGAGAGCGCGGGCGTTGGCTCCGTTAGCGCGCAGGACTTCGTAACCGACGCCAAGGGCGCCGTCACGGTCCCCGTGACTTCCACCTCTGCCGGTGCTCAGACCTTGACCGCCACGGCAACCGATGCCAACAGCACTTTCACCGTGAACTCGGCCACTGCCGTTGTCAACTGGGGAGCCATCGGTGTGACCGCCACGGGCGCCAAGGCATCAGCCAAGATCCTGGTTGTGAACGCCAAGGGCAAGGCCGTTACGGTGCTCGAGGGCAAGAAGAAGTTGGCCGCCACCAAGGCTGGCAGCGTGAGCGCCACCATCAGCGTGAAGCTTGCCAAGGGCGCACACAACCTGGTTGTTAAGGTCGGTACCGCCAGCTTCTCTGTATCCGTAACAGCGAGGTAGCCACACGTTTATAACGTTTAAGCATCAACCCGTGAAACCGCTTTCTACGAAAGCGGTTTCACGCTATTTTGGCAACAGGTAGTGTGTGCGCACTCCCTAATCATTTGGCGCAAAGACGCCTAGCTATACGCAGTGAAAGGACGCACATGA
Organism: Micrococcales bacterium; assembly: GCA_046073865.1. GTDB lineage: Bacteria > Actinomycetota > Actinomycetes > Actinomycetales > Microbacteriaceae > Rhodoluna. The sequence goes on from JBJTNC010000118.1 coordinate 2,316, forward strand.
AACTGAGTTTGCGCAGGGGCCTATCCCTGCTCGCAGCTTTGGCCCTGTCAGTCACGGGATTGACAGCGCTATCTGTTTCGGCACATGCAGCAGGAACCACCAACATCAGGCTCATCACCCCGGTGGTCACCTCAACCAACTCGATCGACCACCAGGGTGACATGAACACCTGGATTGGTAACGGCTGGTACGCCGCCGGATCACGATTCCACAAGATGTATGCACCGGTTGGCGCAACCATCAACCTCACCTACCAGGCAACCGACTCCAACGGCAACCCGCTGTCCGGTCAGACCCTTACCCTGCACCTCAACAAGGGTTACTCTGGCTCCACCGCGGGTCTGTCAAGCGGTAACACCATCATCGGTCCAAGCGTTGGCGGAAACGATGGCGGCACCCTGTCGGCTGTAACCGACGGCTACGGTGAGGCAACCTTCGCAATCACCAACACCGACTCCAGCAGCACCGAGAACAATCCGGCAAACCTCACCGACGAGCCTTCCGGATCGGCACTGCAGTTCAGCCAGATCTACCCTGACATCACCGGTCAGGCAACCGACTCGGCCGACATGATCGAGTTCCACTTCGTCTCGACCATGCCAAATGCCGTGAGCGCGCCCGCCGAGGCCTATCTCTCGCACGTTGGCCCAAACCTCACTGACACCAACTCGGTAAACCTGCAGGGTCTGGCCGACCAGTTTGTTGGTAACGGCTGGTACGCATCGGGACTCAAGTTCCGTCAGTCCTACGTGAAGGTTGGCTCCAAGGTAAACGCCGCCTGGCAGTACACCGACGCCAATGGCAACCCGGTGGCGGGTCAGCAGGTTCAGCTCCTGGTCAACAAGGGCTACTCGAGCTCGACCGCTAACCTAACCAGCGGCAACACCACTATCGCGCCAACCAACGGTGGCACCGACTCGGCAACCCTCACCGCAACCACCGACTCCTTCGGTGTAGCAGTGTTCCCACTGGTAAACACCGACACCGCCAGCACCGAGACTGACCCAGCGACGCTGACCACCGCGCCTAGCGGAACCCAGCTGTACAGCCAGACCTTCGCTCAGGTTGCCGGTAAGACCAGCCACTCTGCTCTCATCGAGTACCACTTTGTGAACAACGTGCCACTGCTGAGCGCGGTTACCCCTAGCCCAACCCCAACTCCGACCCCAAGCGGAAACGGACCAGCGGTAGCTAACATCCGCCTTCTGGCCAGCGAGAAGGACACCACCAAGGACGCCTTCCTCACCCCTGGTTGGTACAACCCAGACGGTGACGCATCGCCTGCATTCATCAAGTACGGCACAGTTGGTGAAACCACCACTCTCACCTACGTTGCCACCGATGCAAACGGTGCTCCTATCGCCAACACTGCAATCTGGCTGATGGTCAACTCGCCAAGCGAGCACGCAACCTACACCAACAGCGACAACTCGGCGCTGGCAACCGCTCCAACCCAGGCTGCCTGGTGGGGTGGCTACCAGGGTGCAACGTTCGGTGGCGCCGTTCAGGGAACCACCGATGCAAACGGTCAGGTGACCTTCACGGTCAAGAACACCAACACCAACGACCAGGGTGAGTCGATCCGCGATGTGAAGAACACCTGGAGTGACAGCACCAACGGTCACACCCTGGCTGCTGGTTTCTACCCAACCATGCTGGCTGCAACCGAGCACATCGACCGCATCTGGTACCACCTTCAGACCGCAGTTGCACAGGCCGACACCTCGGTGAACATCCGCCTGATCGCAAGCCAGAAGGACCTGTCGATGGATACCACCGACGTAACCTACTGGTGGGCACCGGACGGCATCTACAGCCCTGCATACCTGAAGTACTACACGGTTGGTGGAAACATCACCCTCACCTACCAGGTGACCGACCACGCCGGTAACGCAATCAAGAACACTCCAATCTGGCTGAACGTGAACGAGGGCGGCAACAACGCCATCTTCACTAAGGCAGACGGCAGTGCGCTGGATGCACCAAAGACCGGCTGGAAGTTTGTGGGATACGACTCGGCAACCTTCGCGGGGTCACTGAGCGGAACCACCGATGCAAACGGTCAGGTGACTTTCACCGTAAAGAACGCAGATGACAACGCTAACGCCGAGAACATCCGCGACGTGAAGAATGCCTGGTCGGCTCCAACCGGTTCCGAGCTAAAGGGTGCCTTCTACCCAACTCTGGCCGGTGCAAACCTGGAGCACATCGACCGCGTCTGGGCGCACATCGTCCAGCAGGGTCCAGCAACCCTCACCGCGGGTGCTAGCAGCGTGAACGGTTCGGTTGGAAGTAACTCCACCCTGACCTTCACCCTGAAGAACTCGCTCGGTGTTGCCATTCCTAACGCAACCGTAAACTTCCAGACCAACGCCGGTGGAACCCTGTCGGCAGCCTCTGGAGTTACCAATGCATCTGGAAACGTGACCGTTGACGCCTCCGCAACCGCGGCCGGCAGCCAGCTGGTTACCGCCTCATACATCGACACCAACAACCAGGCCGCAGTGGCAACAACCACCGTAACCTGGTCGGCTGCAACTCCCAGGGCCACCGTTGTGGTCAAGAAGCGCACCATCGTGGTGACCGTAACCAACGGTAAGGGCAAGACCCAGACCGTAAACATCACCGGTTTGAAGCAGGCAACCAAGAAGCTCTCGAGCAACTCGGCAACCGCAACCTCCTTCACGGTAAAGAAGGCCGGCAAGTACACCGTAAAGGTTTCCGTTGGAAGCACTGTGGTGTTCAACAAGTCGGTAACCGTAAAGTAACCGCATAGGCAAAAGAGCCGATCCCCTGGCGTTAGGGGGTCGGCTCTTTTCCCGTTTTTGCCTGTTGCCGCGATGGTGATCGCGGGCAAGGAGCGGGTGGATAAATAATGGTCAAAATTATTGGAATGTTTCCACAACTAGTGGGTTAAGACAACTCGGAGGTAGAAGTGAAAAACAACAACTTGGCAATGCTTGGAACCATTTCGCTCGCCGTGGCCTGGGCTTCGCTCATCGGCTACATCGACCCGGCAACCTGCACTATCGAGGGTGCTCAGGGTGTTGCAAGTTGCCGCGACATCGCGTCCCAGCACATCACCGTCTTCTGGGTGTTCGCGGTCTTCGGCGTTGTCACCCTTTCGGGTGCATTCCTGCGCAAGCGCATCGCCCGAGCCTACGCGCGCCTTGCGGCTCGTCGTGGTTAGCGAAGGCGCAAAGTGAATCTCGCGGGCAAGCGCATACTGGTTGTTGGCGCCTCCGGTGTGCTTGGCGCCAACCTCGTAAACCAGCTGATTCAGCGCGGCGCGTCTGTTGTGGGCACCGCCTCTAACCCCGATGCACTCGACAGAATTCCAGCCGGTTGTGAAACCAAGCTGGTCGCAAATCTCCTGGATGGAGCCTCGCTCGAGGCAGCGGTGACGCAGCTAACCTCCGGCCCCGCCATCGATGGAGTTGTTCTGGCCGCGGGCCGAGTTGGCTTTGGCTCCGCCGAGCAGACCTCGGCGAGCGATGCAGCGGCCCTCATGCACATCAACTACCTGGCCCAGGCCTGGATTGTCACTGCCTTGCTCCCCAAGCTTCGCCAGCAGCCGGAGTTCCTGGTTGCCGCAATCACGGGCGTTGTTGCCGAGAAGATCTTCCCGGGCATGGCCGCGTACTCCGCCAGCAAGGCCGCTATGTCCAGCTGGATTCAGTCGCTGAGGCTAGAGCTTCGCCGTCAGGGAGGGCTGGTGGTTGAGGCCCGTCCCCGCCACACCGAGACCGGTCTGGCAACCCGTCCGCTCTTCGGAGCCGCCCCCGCAATGCCAACCGGAATGGACCCCGCGGCCGTCATCGCGCGCGTCCTGGCAGCAGTTGAGTCCGGAGAGGCAACGCTCAGCGCCGGTGACTTCTAGTGGAGGCAAAGACTAAGAACGGCTTTGCCCCGAAGACCTGCGTTCACTGCGGCAAACCCTTTGAGTGGCGCAAGAAGTGGGCTAGGGACTGGGCTCAGGTTAAGTACTGCTCGGAGCGCTGCCGACGCTCCGCCTAGCGGGCTCCAGCCAACCGGACGTGGCGTCCTGAAAATCGCCGGCTAGTAAATGCTGGCGCCCACCAGGCGAATGATCTCGGCGCAGACCTCTAGGTTGGCAACGCTGTCCTCGTGCGATTCGAGCGGCGACTCCAGCAATCCGCGATCCAGGTAGCTGGCCATAGCCGTTGCCTGGTAGCAGAGCCCCTGGTGTCCAACCGGGCCATCGCTGTGAGTCCAAACCGTAGTCTGTCCGTAAACCTCGTTGGGCCCAATCTCAACCCGGCTTGGGCAGAAGAACTCGGGACCCATGTCCAGTCTGGCGTCCTCACCAGCTATCTGGGCAATGGAGTTGATGCCTGCCCTTCCGGAAACCAGAATGTACGCCCGGGCGCCATCGGCGTAGTGAAGCTGAGCCGAAACCTCTTGGTCGATTCCGTTGGCGTCTAGCACGGCCTGCGCCGTGATTCGCACGGGATGCCCAAACAGGGTCTGGGCAAGCGAAACCGGGTAGATTCCCATGTCGAACAGCGGGTCTCCCTCGTTCTTGTTCCACAGTCTGGCAACGCCCAGGTTGCTCTGGCACATGGAAACGTTCAGCATGTCAACGCGGCCCAGCTCTCCGTTTTCAAGCAGCTGGTGCAGGATGTCGTACTGCGGCAGGTATCGGGTCCACATTGCCTCCATCGCCATCACACCCTTTGCCTTGGCCACGGCGAAGATTTCTCGGGCCTCGTCCGGCACCAGCGCTACCGGCTTTTCAACCAGCACGTGCTTTCCAGCAGCGATGGCCATTAGCGCGTGGTCGCGGTGCTGGCTTGGCAGCGTGGCGATGTAGATGATGTCGATGTCCTCGCGGGCCAGCAGGTCCTCGTAGTTATCGTGTGCCTCGAGCCCCAGATCGCGGGCGAAATCCTCCGCCTTTCCCGGGGTGCGGGAGGCAACCGCAACCACCTTCTGAGCGGTAAACCGCTGGACTCCGTCAACGAAGGTCCTGGCGATGCCGCCGGCACCGATGACGCCCCAGCGGAACGAGGTCACGGAGGTGGGGTCAATGATTCTTGGAGCCGGCAGCTGCTTGGTCATAACTAGGAGTGTATGCCGAAAGTTTCGCAGATTGCGAGTAACCGGCGGTTAGCGGAAGCGAGTCATGGTGAGGCTGCGCTGCGGCGCGTTGGCCGCTGAGTCCGCGCATTCCGTGAGCACCGTCTCGCCGTCACGTTCAACTCGACGCAACCCAACCGACGAAGTCACGACAAAACCGCAGCGCTCGTAGAGTGCAATCGCTCGATCGTTGATGGAAGAAACCTTCAGGGTCACGTTGCTGAGCCCCAGCTCATCGAAGCCCCAGTCAACCAGTCGGTTGATTGCCAGCTGCATCACCGACGACCGTTCGGTGCGGATTCCGCGCATCACGTTGTCCAGTTCAGCGGTTTGATCGGAGACATTGGAGAAGCCAACGTGGCCGGTGATAACGCCGGATTCCACAATCACGAAGAGCAGGCGGTTTGCCTGCCCGATAGAGGCCGCCTTGAGGTAGCCGAGTGTCTTCTCGGGCGTCGACTCAAACTGGGCGAAGAACATCTCCATGGCCGCCCCGCGCCAGGAGGCCATCCTCGCCACCAGCTCGGTCTCGGACAAAATCCAAGGGCCCACGGGAACGAGAGAGACGTCCTCGGCAACCTGCAGCCCCAGGGCCGTCGCCGCCGCGAAGTCTGCAACCTTGTACTCGTTCAAATCCACACTCGCCATTATTCAGCAAAAACCGTTATCTGCCATGATTAAGCGGTGACCATCACCCTCAGCGTTGTCGTACCTATCTATAGGTCGGAGCAGACCATCCGTGAGCTCTGCCAGCGCGTTGCCGGGGTGTTTGAGACCAAGGGTCTGAGCGGCGAAATTTTGCTAGTCAACGATGGCTCGCCTGACAACAGCTGGAATCTGATTCAACAGCTGGCCGCAGAGAACAAGAGCATTCGCGGCATCAACCTAGCTCGAAACTTTGGCCAGCACCCCGCAATCCTCGCCGGCCTGAATTCGGCCCGGGGTTCGTGGGTCGTAGTCATGGACGCCGACCTCCAGGACACCCCGGAGGCCATCGGTGACCTCTTTGATGCCGCGGTTTCCGGCGGCTGGGACGCGGTGATTGCCCGCAGGGTTGGCAGGGCAAACGGTGCCATGGATGCCTTCACATCGCGGCTGTTCTACGGCGTGCTTCGCAACTTCGCCGGCGTTGAGACCGGCACCGATGAGGGCAACTTCGGCATCTATTCCGCCCGCCTCATTTCCGCGGTTAGAAACGTTGGAGATCAGGACTTCTTCTTCCCAACCCTGGTGCGCTGGGCCGGTTTCAAGACCACAACCCTGGCGGTGCCACGCCTGGAGCGCGAGCAGGGCGTCAGCGCTTACAGCTTTGGCCGCAGGCTCAGCTTGGCCATGCGCGTACTCGTCATCAACTCCAACAAGCTGCTGCAGCTGAGCATCACGGTGGGTCTGGTGGCCTCCACCCTGGCCATGATCTACGCCATCTACCTGATCATCGCCAACTCCATGGGCGCCATCAAGGTTGAGGGCTGGACCAGCGTGATGGTTGCCATCTTCTTCATCGGTGGCGCAATCTTGGTGAGCAACGGCGTGCTTGGTCTGTACCTGGGTCGCGTCTTTGATTCCACCAAGAACCGCCCGCGCTACATCGTGGCTGACGAGCTAAACAGTTAGCCATGAATCGTCAGCAGCTGTTTAGGTTTCTGGTGGTTGGCGTGGTCTCCAACCTCACCCTGCTCGGTGTCTCCTGGCTCGCCGTCACTCTCGGCGTTCCGCCGTACGTTGCGGTCACAGGTGTTTACGTAATCGGGTTGGTGAGCTCGCTAATCCTCAATGGCCGCTGGACCTTCGGCACCCTCAACCGTCAGACTGCAGTGGGTAAGTCCATTCGGTTCCTCGTTCTCTATGGCGTCGGCTACCTCTACAGCATCGGCGCCTACTGGGTGATAATCCAGTGGGGCTGGGGTCACGCCGTCACGCAGCTGCTGGTGATGGGCAGCGCGGCCGTATTGCTATTCTTGGGGCAGAAGTTCTGGGTGTTCCACCACATTGATGCCGGGGAGCAAATTGATTCCATTTAATAGGCCGTTCCTCACGGGCGGAGAGCAGGCCAACGTGCTTGCCGCCCTGGCCAACCGTAAGCTTTCCGGCGATGGTCCGTTCACCAAGGAGTGCTCCGCCTGGCTGGAGCAAAACCTGGGAACCTCCCGCGCCCTGCTCACCCACTCCTGCACCGCCGCCCTGGAGATGGCCGCCATTCTCTGCAACTTGCAGCCAGGTGACGAAGTCATCATGCCTTCCTACACCTTCGTTTCCACCGCCAACGCGTTCGTGCTGCGTGGAGCCGTGCCGGTCTTTGTGGATATTCGGCCTGACACCCTGAACATCGATGAGTCGCTCATCGAGGCCGCCATCACTGAGAAAACCCGCGTGATTGTGCCGGTGCACTACGCCGGAGTTGCCTGCGAGATGGACACCATCATGGAGATCGCCCGCCGCCACAACCTGCTTGTGGTTGAGGACGCGGCCCAGGGCATATCGTCCACGTACAGGGGTAAGGCGCTGGGAACCATCGGCCACCTAGGTGCCCTCAGCTTCCACGAGACTAAGAATGTTGTTAGCGGCGAGGGTGGGGCGCTCCTGGTGAACGATCCCGCGTTGGCAGAGCGCGCCGAGGTTATTCGCGAAAAGGGAACCGACCGCTCGCGCTTCATCCGCGGCCAGGTTGATAAGTACACCTGGCAGGACCTTGGTTCCTCTTACCTGCCGAGCGAACTGATTGCGGCCTTCCTGCTGCCGCAGCTGCAGAGCAGCGCCGAGATTAACCGCATGCGGCTGGCGCTCTGGAACGCCTACTTCGATGCCTTCGCGCCGCTGGCCGCCGATGGAAAGCTGGGGCTTGCAACCGTGCCGGAAGGCGCGGAACACAATGCTCACATGTTCTACCTACTGCTGCCAGACACCGAGACGCGCGCGGCGCTCATCGAGCACCTGCGTGAGCGCGGGGTATCGGCCATATTCCACTACATTCCGCTGCACTCGGCACCCGCAGGCCTAAAGTTTGGTCGGGTCCACGGCTCCATGAAAAACACCGATGAGCTGTCTGCAAGACTGGTGCGCCTGCCGCTCTTCCCGGAGCTTGGCGCGGACCAGGCCGTGGTTGTGGCAGCGGTGCGAGAGTTCTTCGCTAGTTAGCCAGCAGGCCAAGTAGGTATTCGCCGTAACCGCTCTTTGGGTACAGGTCGGCGTTTGCGCGCAGTTGGTCATCGCTGATGAAACCCTTGCGCCAGGCAACTTCCTCAGGAACACCAATGCGGAAGCCCTGACGGTTCTCAATCACGCGCACAAACTCGGCGGCCTCGTGCAGGGTCTCAATTGAACCGGTGTCCAGCCAGGCCGTTCCGCGCTCAAGCTTCTCAACGTAGAGGCGACCAGCCTCAAGGTACCTGCGGTTCAGGTCTGTGATCTCAAGCTCGCCGCGCAGCGAAGGCTTCTGGCCGGCAACCATTTCGGTCACGCTCGAGTCGTAGAAGTAGAGCCCCGGAATCACGTAGTTGGACTTGGGGTTGGCGGGCTTTTCCTCGAGTGAGATGGCCTTGCCTTCTGCATCGAACTCAACCACGCCGTAGTCCTGTGGATTCGAAACCCGGTAGGCGAACACGGTTGCGCCCTCGCGACCGCGCATGCGCTCGAGGGCCAGACCCAGGCCGGCCCCAAAGAAGATGTTGTCGCCCAGGATGAGCGCGCACTCCTGGCCATCTATGAAGTCTTTGCCAATCTGGAAGGCCTGCGCAAGACCCTCAGGCCTGGGCTGCTGCGCGTAGGAGATCTTGATTCCCCAGCGGCTGCCGTCGCCAAGCAGGCGCTCGAACTGCTCTGCCTCGTGCGGGGTGGTGATCACCAGCACGTCTCGCACTCCAGCCAGCATCAATGTTGATAGTGGATAATAAATCATCGGTTTGTCGTAAACCGGAAGCAACTGTTTTGAAGTGGCAATTGTCAGCGGGTGCAGGCGGGTTCCGCTACCCCCAGCCAAGATGATGCCCTTCATGGTTTCAGTTTATATGCGTTGGTGAGGACCACTTGAGAGTGCTGGTTACCGGGGGCCTGGGCTTCATCGGATCGAATTTTGTGCGCCGCAGCCTGGCAACCCGTCCCGGGGTTCAGATCACCGTCCTCGACGCCCTCACCTACGCCGGTCGCCTATCCAACCTCGAGGGCCTGGAAGGTCAGTACGAGTTTGTGCACGGCGACATCCGGGATGCCGAGCTGGTGGACCATCTGGTTGCCGGCACCGACCTCGTGGTCCACTTTGCGGCTGAGAGCCACAACGACAACTCGCTGCACTCGCCCGAGGGTTTCGTAACCACAAACGTCAACGGCACCTTCAACCTAATTCAGGCGGCCGTGAAGCACGGGGTTCGCTTCCACCATGTCTCCACCGATGAGGTCTTCGGCGATCTGGCGCTAGACGACCCGGCCAAGTTCACCGAGCAGACCCCTTACCGTCCATCGAGCCCATACTCGGCCTCCAAGGCGGCGAGCGACCACCTGGTGCGCGCCTGGGTTCGTTCCTTTGGGCTAAGGGCCACCATCACCAACTGCTCCAACAACTTTGGGCCATACCAGCACGAGGAGAAGTTCATTCCCCGAACCATCCTGCTGGCGGCCTCCGGCATTAAGCCAAAGGTTTACGGCACCGGCCAGAACGTGCGCGACTGGATCAGCGTTGATGACCACAACGATGGCGTCTGGGCGGCCATTGATCGCGGCGAGATTGGCGAGACCTACCTGCTCGGTGCCAGCAACGAGCGCAACAACCTGCAGGTGGTTGAGGCAATCCTCGCCCACTTAGGGCTGCCGTCAGACTTCTACGAACTGGTTGCAGACCGCCCGGGCCACGACCTGCGATACGCCATCGATGCCACCCGAGCCCGCACCGAACTGGGCTGGAACCCGCGCGAGGATAACTTTGAGGAGCAGCTGGCGCCCGTGGTTGAGTTCTACCGCTCCCGCGCCGGCCGGATTCAGGCCAACGCCACCGCCGGGTTATCCAGGACGGCTCAGTAAATGAAGGCGGCAAGGTCGCACTGGTTCGCATTCGCGGTTGGTATCGCGGTTCTAACCGTTGCCATGAACGCCGAGGCGCTCGCCGTTTGGCAGGGGTTTGGCCGGATTCACGTTCTGCTCGCGGAGCTTGGCCTGGTGGTGCCCGCCGTGGCCCTAACCCTTCTCGGTTTCCCGCGGCTTCGCGCCGCCAACCTGCGGCTTCCGCGACTCACCGTCTCGGCGCTCATTCGCCAGGGTCTAGCCGGCACTGCCTTTGGCGTAGCGGCGTTCCTGGCCTGCTTCGCCCCCGTGACCATCTACGGCGCCTACTACCAGGCGTTTCCCATGGTGGCGCTGGACGCGGGCCTCAAATACCACCAGGACACCGCATTCCACACAGCGCTCATCCAGAGCATTCTCAACTTTGGTTTTCCCAGCACGGCCCAGCACCTCACGCCTGTCACCTTCTACTACACGCTGAGCCACTACACCGATGCGCTGGCATCGCTGGTATCGGGCATCGCGCCGTTCGCCGCCACAGGTCTGCTGTTCCACTTCAAGAAGCTCATCGCGCTGGTGGCCATCGCGGTGTTTTTGGCGCGCGCAACCGCCGGGAGGAGCGCACTGTTTCGCGCGGTTGCCGTTGTCCTCATGCTGCCGGCATTTATCGGCACCTGGACCCTGATCGGTTCCGAGGGCCTGTGGACCGCGAGCATCATCCTGCTCGCCATCGCGCCGCGGGTCTGGAAGGTTCTGAAGGCCGGACACCCAACCACACGCAACTACCTCTACCTAACCGCGGTTCTGCTGGTTCTTGGTGTGGCCAAGTTTGCATCGGGACTCATGCTTGCCCTGGTCGTTGGGCTCTGGCTGGTCCAACTCCGGGCGCGCTCGGCAAAGTTCTGGCTCTTCGGTGGCACCTGGCTGGCAATGTATTCGGGCCTGGCGTACCTGTTCTCACTCTCCAACACCACGGCTTCGGTGCCAACTAGTTTGGCCAACGCCATCTCCTACTGGACGGTTCGCGGAGCCGACCGCTCCGCGCCATCGCTGGTTGCCTTGTACGTGATTCTGGGCGTAAGCGTTGTCTTCTGGCTGCGATGGCGCACCGCCGACGCCAAGCGATTCGTGGTAACCCAGCTGGGCGCACTGCTGGTGCTTGGCGCGCTGGCCAGCCACTTTGCCAAAACCGATGAGTTCTACTTCACCTACGGTGTTCTGTTTGTTGTTGTTGCCCTCGGCGTTCAGCTTGCAGCCGAGCAGCTGCGGGTGGCCTTCCGCAAGCCGTTCTCGGTGGCCGTGGCCATCCTGGCGATTGCCGCCACCGCCGCCATTCCGCAGACCAGCCTCAGCGCATTCGGAACCTCGAAGCACGATTTGGTTTCGGCGGTTCACAAGGCAGATAACGCCTACCTCGCGGACCTGAACCGAATCACCGGCAAGCACGCATCGGTGACCAAGCTGCTGCGCGGTGCTCACGTGCCAAAGGCTAAGCCGGGGGTTGCCAGCAGGTTCGTGAACTCCTTGCACGCCTTCGAGAAGGCGCACGGCCTCAACTCGCAAAATGCAGTGCTCTGGGTGCCCAAGCACATCTTGCTAACCCAGACCAATTTCATGGTTGGAAAGTGGTGGGCCAAGGGTCTGCTGATGTACGCAATCACCGGGGTGCCGCTGGTGCACGGTTCGCCAACCCTGTGGCTGGGATACGGCTACGCCAACTACAACACCGCAGACCTCTGGACCAACGATGTCTCGAGCCTTCACCCCGTGTTGGCCAGCGGCAAGAACGTAATTGTGGTCAAAGACCTGCTTCAGCCGCGTTTCCAGCTAATGGCGGCTGGGCACTAGCCAAGGAACGCGCGAACCTCAACCTTGCGGTTGCAGGCCAGCGAGCCCTGTAGGGCAAGCGCCTCGGCGGTGGCGCGGTCAGGCGCCTCAATCAGCCAGAATCCGCTTTGGTGCTCGGCGGTCTTGACGAACGGGCCGGGCGTGACCTGCCCCAAGCCCTGCCTGTTGTCGATTGTGGTGGCGTTGGCCGGAGCCTCAATGCCGGCTGCGTATATCCAGTGCCCGTTGGCCTGCAGCATGTCGTTGAATGCATCGATGGCGGCCATCTCGCTGCCGGAGGCCGAGTTTTCGGTTGTGTCGATGACGGAAATCAGAAAGCGCATGTGGTCATTCTCCACCATTTTGGCCTAGCGGCTCCAGCCAAATTCGGCGTGGCGAAAAAGCGTGATAATGGAAGCGAAGAAAGGCGCAAAATGTCAGCCGAGAAGAACCTAAAGCTTGAGGGCATGACCTGCGGTCACTGCGTGATGAGCGTAACCAAGCAGCTTCAGACCCTCCCCGGAGCCAAGGACGTAACCGTTGACCTCGCAACCCAGTCCGCTCACCTGTTCACCGATGACTCGGTAACTGAGGAGCAGCTGGCGGAGGCCATCGATGAGGCTGGCTACAAGCTGGTCTCCGTAAGCTAACCGGCCGCGATGGCCAACCTGCAGGTTCCAGAAAAACTCCAAAACCTCGATCTGGACATCGAGGGGATGACCTGCACCGCCTGCAGCAGGCGCATTGAGAAGAACCTCAACAAGGTTGAGGGCGTTAAGGCATACGTTGACTTTGCCTCGGAGAAGGCCCACATCACGGCAGCCGAGGGCGTGACCCGCGAGCAGCTGGTTCAGGTGATAGTGGACACGGGCTACGGGGTTGGCTCGGGCCGCAGCGAGAATCAGCTGATGGTCTGGCGCCTGGTGGTTGGTGCCGTGCTTTCGCTACCGGTGCTGGTGGTCTCCATGATCCCCGCCTTAATGTTTAGCGGTTGGGAGCTGCTGGCTGCGGTTCTCACCCTGCCGGTTGCAGCTTGGGTTGCCTGGCCGTTCCACTCAGTTGCCATCAAGAACCTCCGCGCTCGCACCTCAACCATGGACACCCTGGTCTCGCTCGGGGTGGCCGTCTCCTACATTTACGGACTTGCCCAAGTGCTAATCGGCGGCATGGAAACCTACTTCGAGGTTGCGGCCGTTGTTCCCACCATCGTTCTTTTCGGGCGCTGGTTGGAGGTGCGAACCAGGCGCTCCGCAACGGACAGCGTTCGCGCCCTGCTAGCCGCAATCCCTGACACCTCGGTGGTTCGCCGCGATGGCCAGCAGCTCACCATTCCCACATCGCAGGTGAAGGTTGGCGACCTCATCGTGGTTGCCGCCGGGCAAAAGGTATCGGTGGACGCAACCGTCGTCGAGGGCGTGGGCCAGCTGGACAACTCGCTCATCACCGGCGAGAGTGTTCCCGTTCAGGCGCCGGTTGGCACGGGCGTTGCGGCCGGAGCTGTGAACGTTGGGGGCGCCATCGTTGTGAGGGCAACAGCAACTTCGGCCAATAGCCGAATCGCCCAGATTGCAGACCTGGTTCGCGAGGCAACGGCCCAGAAGGCCAAAATCTCCAACCTCACGGACGCCATCTCCAACGTTTTTGTGCCCTCCGTTATCGGCATCTCGCTGGCAACCTTTGTTGGCTGGTGGTTGATTGCCGGGGACCCGAGTACCGGGCTCCGCGCCGCAGTTGCGGTTCTGGTAATCGCCTGCCCGTGCGCGCTCGGAATCGCTGTTCCCGTGAGCCTGGCGGTTGCCACCGGGATGGGGGCAAGGCGCGCTGTTGTCATCAGGCACCCGGACACCCTCTCGCTGCTGAACCGAGTTAACCGCGTTGTGCTTGATAAGACGGGAACAATCACAAACGGGCAGCTGCGGGTTAGCGATGTTCTGCCCGTGGAGCAGATGACCCGTGAGCGTGCCCTAGCCCTGGCCGCCGCCGTTGACCGCTCGTCCGTGCACCCAATAGCAAAGGCGATCGCGGCAACCGACTCCTCGCTCACGGCAACCGAAGTGACCGAGACCGCGGGCACCGGAGCCGTTGGCGTGGTGGAGGGGTTGAGTGTAAGCGTCAGCCGTCAGCCGGCCGAGGCCTACGCCAATGCTGCGAAACTGGCCACCGTGCTGGAGCGGGTTGGCCCGCGCTCGGTTGCCATCGTGGGGGTAAACGGAGTTGCCGAGGCCGCTATCGCGTTGGAAGACGACATCCGCCCAACCGCCGCCGCGGCCATCAGAAGGCTAAACGAAATGCGCATCGACGCGATTTTGCTCTCCGGTGACCAGGAGGCCAGGGTGGCCGCGGTTGCCCAGAGCGTTGGAATCGCCAAGCACTTCGCCCAAGTCTCACCGGAGGAGAAGCTGGCGGTTATCGCAGGTTTGAAGGCCGAAGACAGGGGCCTGGTGGCCATGGTTGGTGATGGCCTCAACGATGTTGCCGCGCTCGCCGCCTCCGATGTTGGAATTGCCATGGGCTCCGGCACGCACGCCACGCAGTCTGCCGCGGCCATCACAATCCTGGACGACGACCCGGAGTCGATTGCCTACGCCATTCGATTGGGCCGTAAGACCTGGAGCAACATCAAGCAGAATCTGGCCTGGGCATTCGGCTACAACGTAATCCTCATTCCGGTGGCGGCTGCGGGACTGCTGAACCCCATGCTCTCCGGAACCGCCATGGCGTTCTCCAGCATCAGCGTGGTCTTGAACGCCCAGGCTTTACGGGCCAGGGTTCGGGCATAGAGGTTCCCGCAACTACCCATACCGCTTCCAAAACCCCTGTGATACCGTCGAAGACGATGCAATTTTCTAGGGGTACAGGTATGTCTTTCAGCAAGCGGGTGCGCGGCGCCCAGTGGTTTGCCGCCGCGTTGGCCGTCACCGCCCTTGTTGCAACGGCGCCCCAGCTCACCGTTTTTCCAACCGCATCGCAGGCTCCGCAGGCCGCCGGCCAGAAACTCACCTCGGCTTCACTCTCGCACGCGTATTCCAACATCGATGCCTCGCTGCTTTCAGGCTCCGCAGCTCGCATTCACCAGACTGTGATCACCACCGCCAACCCGCATACCGTTGCGGCCAAACTCGGTGGTTCCACTCGGCTCACGCACCTCGGCGGGCAGCAGTACGTTGCCGCCCTGAGCACCGCCCAGATCGCCAGCCTTCGCGGCCAGGAGGGCGTTCGCGTTGACGCCGTCCACCAGATCTCGGTGGCACCCCTTTCGGCAACTCCTTCGGCCGTCAACCCGGCTTTCTCCGCCCAGCCAATCCAGGACAAGTCCATCATTACGACGGTGCCGGCAACCGACCCCGCGCTGCTTGGAACCGAGCAGTCGCTGGCTGCAACCGGTGCCGGCTCCGTGGTGGCCGTAATCGACACGGGAATCGACACCAACGCCCCTGGGCTCTCGGGCCAGGTGGTCAAGCGCGTTGACTTCAGCAGCGTGGCAAACGGCTGCACCGACAACGGCTTCCTGGACCCAATCGGTCACGGTACCCACATCGCCAGCATCATCGCGGGCAAGCCGCTCACAAACCCGGCCGACCCAAAGGCCGTTGGTATGCAGGGCATTGCCCCGGACGCCAAGCTGGTTGACCTGCGCGTGTTCAACTGCGCGGCCTCTGGAACCGACACCCAGGTGATGCAGGCGCTCAACTGGGTGCTCGCAAACAAGGCCACATACAACATCAATGTGGTGAACCTGAGCATGGGCATCACCACCGGCGTGAAGGACGGCACCGACGCCCTCTCCGTGCTGGTGAACCAGGTGACCGCCGCCGGAGTCTTCGTGGCTGTTGCCGCCGGTAACACCGGTGATGCCCCAACCAGCATCAACTCACCGGGAACCGCAAAGTACGCGGTCACCGTGGGCTCGTCCACCACCAGCAAGTACGGCAGCTTCCTTTCGCCATTCTCGTCCGTAGGCCCAACCAGCGATGGCCGCGACGGCATCGACCTGATTGCCCCCGGTGCTGGTATTCGCGCGGCTCTAACAACGGCACGCTCCTCGGGTGGCGCCATGACCACGGTGTACTCGGGAACCTCCATGGCAACCCCGTACGTTGCCGGCGTCGCGGCCATCGTGGCCCAGCAGCACCCGGGTGAGGCCCCAGCGGGCACCACCTGCACGGTTAGCGTGAGCTGCCCCGATGGTGTGGTTGATGCCAGCATGACCAACCCGATTCAGGCCAGATTCAAGACCGCTGACCTGCTGGCCGCTGGTTCAGACCCAGAGACCGGCCTCGGTCTGATTTCGGCCTCGGCAACTCTGAAGGGCGTTACCGCGGACGCCGCATCGCAGCTGACCGCCAACCTAACGGCTGCGGGCAGCAACACCATCGTTGTGCCGGCGCACACCTTCCCCGCCAGCATTCAGATTCAGCTGCCTGTTGCTGTGCGCGCCAGCATCGCCGAGAACGGCGACCTCCACGTTGCGCTCTCCGATTACCGCTACAACACCTCTCCGGGGCAGACCCCCTGCACCTACACGAGCGAAACCGGCTGTATCTGGAACAGCGGCTCATTCTCGCCACACAGCTACACGCTGTATCTGCCACCAACCCGAACCCAGCAGTACCTCACGGTGACAACGCCAAAGGACCTGCTTTTCAACGCAAGCGTGGTTCCTGGGGTTGGGCCGCTAACCATGCTTGGCGAGAGCGTCTCGGCTACAAGCAGAGTTTCCGGTACAACCACTGTCACCGTAACGCGAACGGCTTTCTCGGCCACCGCAACTACTCTGGCAATCTCTGGTACCTCTGGAGTTAACTCAACACCTGACCAGGTGCTACCCGCAGGCGCTGCAGGCACCACGCTAAGTTTCAGTGTCGGCCTGACACCCGGCAAGGCCTCCAGTGAGCGAGTGATCCTGACGGGCTCAGATTCGGCCGTGCTGGCGGTTGGGGTTCAGACCCGCAATAGCGGCGATGGCAGGTTGGCGTTCCCCAACCAGTTTGGCTTCGACGACATGTACGCTGGCGGCAATAACCTGAACGTTGCAAACAACGGGGGGCTGTTCCTGCAGTCACGCGCCACGGGTGTGGCCAACTCCCAGGGCTTCGATCAGCTGGCTACCGCGGACCCAGACTCGCTCACGGTCTCCAAGTACTCGGTGAACCAGACCTCCCAGACCGAGATAGACCTCGTGGGCATCTCGGACGACGGCTCTACCCTCATCGGAATGGAGTACCCGAGCGGAACCGGACTGATTCCGGCCGATGCCGTGCCGAACGGCATGTACCACTTCTTTGCCCGCAGGGTCTCGAACGGCAGCACCGCTCAGGTGGGCCCGCTGGACACCCAGTTCTCAAGCACGGCCAACGAGCAGGCCTCGGGCACGGTCATCGCCGCAAACAACGATGGCTCCGCCGTTGCCTGGGGCGCCAAGCTTGCCGGTGCTTCCAGCGCAACCACCATCGCGGTGCAGACCGGAACCAACTACGCAACCACCACCGTGCTTGGCTCCGTGCCTAACGGCGCCAAGATCAACACCATCCAGTTCCACGGAAACACCGTGCTGGCCCAGTTCACCACCGCCACCAATCAGACCGAGTACCTGAGCTTCAACCTGGCGGCAAACCCGGTCACTGCCGTTGTGTTCCAGCCAACGGCCACCACATCGTCGATCTTTGGTCAGAGCCAAAACGGACTCGCAATCGCAACCTTCGACACGGCATCGCCCGACCTCTACTGCAGCCTGGGTGGTTCCGTCACCAAGTTCAATGCACTCGTTGGCCTGCCACCCCTGACCGGTCAGAACATCCTGAGTGTCTCCAACGACTGCACGTCCGCTCTGGTGGAAATGCAGAACGATGGCGCCGCGGGAGTGCTAACCAACTACCTCATCCAGCTGCACGCCGACGGCTCTTACCAGGTTGTGAACGCCGCCGCCTACACGCACTGGTACGCCAACTCGGCGGGAACCTCCATCGTCACGGCCTCTCTGCTGCAAATGGAACCAGGCGATGTCAACGGCGAGGTTGACTACTACCGCGGAGCGTACGGCTCGCAGTCATCGCTGGCAACCAACCTGGCTGTTCAGGTTGCGGGAACCGCCTCCTACGGCCAGACCCTCATCGCCAGCGTGCCAAACGTCTCGCGCTCCGCCGCAATCTCGTACCTCTGGTACCGAAACAATGTGCCGGTTCCGGGAACCTTCGGAGGCACCTACAAGGTTGGCAGCCTCGACACCGCCGCAAGCATTCGCGTTCTGGCGAGCATCAGTCTTGGTGGCTACTTCAAGACCCTGGTGATGAGCTCGCCGCTGCAGGAGCGCTCCATCAACCAGACCCTCAGCCCAACACCAACCATCGCCGGTAGCCCGCTGGTTGGTGTTCAGGTAACAGCCCAGCCCGGCACCTGGGATCCGGGAATGAGCTTCAGCTACCAGTGGCTGCGCAACGGCACCGCAATTACCGGAGCGACCTCGCAAACCTATCTGCTGGCGCCGGCGGACCTCTCCGCTCAGGTCTCGGTCTCCGTCACGGGTTCCAGCCCCGGCTACTATCCGCAGACCAAGACCAGCGGAACGGTAACGGTTGGTGCGGGAAACCTAACTCTCACACCCGTTCCCAACGTCACGGGAACCTTCGCCGTTGGCCGCGTTCTCACCCTGGATGCGGGAACCTGGGATGACGGAACAGTGTTGCGCTACCAGTGGTTGCGCAACGGCACCGCCATTGCCGGTGAGACCAAGGGAACCTACGAGACCGTTCCAACCGACAAGGGTGCAACCATCCAGGTAACGGTCACCGCCACCAAGATCGGCTACCAGACGGTAACCACCACCAGCGTTGGTGGGGTCATCGCCGAGGGAACCATGGTTCTCACACCCGCGCCAGTGATCTCGGGAACCCCGAGATTCGGCCAGGTTTTGAGCGCGAGCCCGGGAACCTGGGATGCTGGCGTGAAGCTCAGCTATCAGTGGCTCCGTGACGGCCAACCCATTTCGGGCGCCACCTTCAGCCGTTACACGCTGGTGGGTTCGGACATTGGGCACCAGGTTGCCGTCAGCACCTACGGAACGCTCAACGCCTACCAGTCGGTAACCACCTATGGCTCACCGGTAAACGTGCTTCCGGGTCTGCTCGTGAGCACCCCGGATCCAAGCATCAGCGGAACCCTCACAATCGGCTCCAAGCTTTCGGTTGTCACCGGCGACTGGGATGCCGGTGTCACGCTCACCTTCCAGTGGAGGCGCGACGGCCAGCAGATTGCGGGTGCAACGGGCCAGGACTACACCACCACCGCAGAGGACGTTGGACACAGCATCAGCGTTGACGTGACGGGTTCGCTGGCAAACTTTGAGACCGTCACCGTCGTGAGCGCAAGCCGGGTGATTGTTGCCGGAGTCCTGAATATCTCGCTGAAGCTTGTTGGCAAGGCAGCGGTTGGCAAGACAATCAAGGTTGCCCTCACCGGTGTTCCGAAGGGCGCCACGGTGAAGACCCAGTGGCTACTCGGTGGAAAGCCAATCGCCAAGGCCGTGAAGGCAAGCTACAAGCCAACCGCCAAGCAGCGCAAGAAGAAGCTATCAGTGCGAGTGATGGTAACTTCGGCGGGCATGCAGGTTGCCGTGCTTTACAGCAAGGCTCTCAAGATCAAGTAGTGGCGCGGCCGCGTGGCAGACGAATTCGTTTCTGAACCATGGCGGCCGAGAGCAGGATCAGCAGCGCGCCGGCCAGAACGTACCAGTGCGGAAGCTCGCCAAGAACCAGCCAGCCCGCCAGCACTGCAACCACCGGCGTGATGTACGTGACGGTGCTCGCGATGGCGCTGCCGGCGAGTGCGATGGTGCGAAAGTTCCAGATGTAGGCGAAGCCGGTGCCGAGGGCTCCCAGCACTAGCAGCGACCAGATGGCAGCCGGTGTGAGTGGAGCAACGGTCATCGGGGTTGTCAGCGCAACGGGCGTCATCCAAGCGGCTGTAGCTATGAGCTGGGCGGTTGCCAGCGATGTGGCCGAATACCCGGTGTTGCTCAAGAACTTGCGGGTGTATGGAAAGCCGATTCCATAGCTGGTGGTGGCCGCCAGCAGCATGAGAACGCCCGGAACCGTTGCCAACTCAAAGTGCCCAAGCTGACCCGACAAAACCACAACGCCACCAAAGCCAATGAGCAGCCCGGCAACCTGTTGGCCCGTTAGTCGCTCGCCGCGGAAAATGAACATCACGCACAGGGCGGTGGTTAGCGGAGTTGTGGCATTGAGGATGCCGGCGAGATTGCTAGGAAGCGTGGCCTCGGCAAAAGAAAACATCAGCGATGGAAAGGCGTTGAGCAGAAAACCCAAAACCAGGATGTGCTTCCAGAGGTGCCAGCCGCGCACAAATTTCCGCCGCGTGACGAGCGACCAAAGCACCAGCGTTGCGGCGCCAAGCATTCCGCGAGAAACCGCAACCCCCATGGGGGTTGCGCTCTCTAGGCCTACCTTGATGAACAGGAACGAGAGCCCCCAGATCACACCGCTGAGCACAAACGCGGGCAGCCATGATTTGGCGGGGGTCTTAGTCATGCCTCAAGTCTGCCCCATCGGGGTTTATGGGGTTGTGGATTTCAATAGGTCGCTCTTGAGTTTTGGGCTCAAAGGGTTAGCATTTTCACATGATGAAAACTTCAATGAAGGCAACATTCTCCGCACTCGCCGTAGCATCGCTGCTCCTCGCGGGTAGCGCGGCTCACGCGGCCAAGGAAGTTGCAACCCCTGGCGTACAGAACCAGATTGCAAAGAGCGTCTTTGCTGTCAAGGGCGCTGGCAAGCCAGTGCGCGGTGGCGGCGGTGGCGGTACCGGAATCAGTTACCACAACGGTCCAGTGATGGTGTCCGGAATCACGGTTTACCCAATCTGGTACGGAAACATTTCGGACAGCACCAAGAGCGTCATCTCTGGATTCTTGAACAACGTTGGCGGCAGCCCGTACTTCAACATCAACACCACCTACACCAACGGTTCGGGTCAGAGGGTTCAGAACACCCCAACCACCCTGAAGCTCAGCACCTCTAGCTACAGCGACGCAAACTACTCGCTTGGCAAGGCTCTGACCGATGCCAACATCCAGACCCTGGTAAGCCGCGCGCTTACAAACGGCGTTCCAACCGATGCCAACGGCTTCTACCTGGTAATCACCGCGCCTGATGTGTCCGAAACCTCGGGCTTCCTAACCAAGTACTGCGGTTGGCACACATACGCAAACCTGGGAACCCCAAGCACCGCAATCAAGTACTCGTTTGTTGGAGACCCAACCAACGGCATGAGCGCTTGCTCGGCCCAGACCACATCGCCTAGCGGAAACGCACCGGCAGACGCAATGATCTCGGTTATTGCTCACGAGCTGGAAGAGGCCGCAACCGACCCACAGCTGAACGCCTGGTACGACGGCACAGGCGCTGAGAACGCCGACAAGTGCGCTTGGAACTTTGGCGCCACGTCCACTGCGACCAACGGCTCTAAGTACAACATGACCATCAACGGCGTGCAGTACCTGGTTCAGCAGAACTGGGTGAACGCCGGTAGCGGCGGCTGCCTGCTCAGCTACTAGTTGAACTAAATAAAAATGTCCGGCTCCCGTAAGGAGCCGGACATTTTTATTTTGGATTGCTAACCGACCGGAGTCGGTTTAGCTGGATTTAGTTGTAGCCGCACTCGTAGAACTTGGCCTGAGCTGTGCAGCACTCTGGGCACACATCGCTAACTACTACGGCGCTCCTCTTGGCCAGGTAAAGGCAGAGATCGCAGCCTGGTACGGCACCGACTGGGCACAGATTGCTC
>JBJTNC010000119.1:0-2232 GCA_046073865.1 Micrococcales bacterium
TGCACATCCTGGAAAAGCTCAACGAGGCCGAGGCCTTCGAGACCTTCCTGCAGACTAAGTTCGTTGGCCAGAAGCGCTTCTCGCTCGAGGGAGGCGAGTCTGCCATCGCGTTCCTGGACGAACTGCTGCAGCAGGCCGCCAACCACAACCTTGCCGAGGTGGCCATTGGTATGGCACACCGCGGACGCTTGAACGTGCTCACCAACATCGCGGGCAAGACCTACGGTCAGGTGTTCCGCGAGTTTGAGGGCAACTTCGACACCACCACCGTTCAGGGTTCCGGCGACGTGAAGTACCACCTGGGTACCGAGGGCAGCTACACCAGTGTTGAGGGCAACAGCGTTGCAGTCTCGCTGGCAGCAAACCCGAGCCACCTTGAGGCCGTCAACCCGGTTCTCGAGGGAATCGTGCGAGCCAAGCTGGACCGCATGGGAAAGAACGCCTACAAGGGTGACTTCCCGGTTATGCCGGTCCTAATCCACGGCGATGCCGCGTTCGCGGGCCAGGGTGTTGTCCCTGAAACCATGAACATGTGGAACCTTCGCGGGTACCGCACCGGTGGAACAATCCAGCTGGTAATCAACAACCAGATCGGATTCACCACCCCGCCATCGGAGAGCCGCTCCACCACCTACAGCACCGACATCGCGAAGGCCATCCAGGCCCCGATCTTCCACGTTAACGGCGACGACCCAGAGGCCGTTGTCCGCGTTGCCCAGCTTGCCTTCGCCTTCCGCGAGGAGTTCAAAAAGGACGTGGTCGTAGACCTGGTTTGCTACCGTCGTCGCGGTCACAACGAGGGTGACGACCCATCGATGACCAACCCGCTGATGTACAACCTGATCGAGCAGAAGCGCTCGGTCCGCACCCTGTACATGGAGAGTCTGGTTGGCCGCGGAGACATCACTCAGGACGAGTACGAGGCCATCAACGCCGCGTTCCAGGCCAAGCTGGAGAACACCTTCAACGAGGTCCACGAGGCGCTGAGCAAGCCGGCGGAGCTTCAGGCTCGCCCTGTTGGAATTGGCACCACCGCGAGCGACCACCCTGTGGTTAGCCGCCCAACCGCCATCAGCCAGCAGCTGCTGGAGTTGATTGGTGACGCCCACAACAACGTGCCTCCAGGCTTTAGCGTTCACCCCAAGCTGCAGCAGCTCCTCGCCAAGCGAGTGGAGATGTCGCGCGAGGGTGGAATCGACTGGGGCTTCGGAGAGCTACTTGCATTCGGCTCGCTTCTCATGGAAGGCAAGCCGGTTCGTCTTGCCGGCCAGGACGCCCGCCGCGGCACCTTCGTTCAGCGCCACGCAGTGTTCCACGACCGTGTAAACGGTCAGGAGTGGATGCCGCTTCGCAACCTGAGCGAAAATCAGGCCAAGTTCTGGATCTACGACTCGCTGCTCAGCGAGTACGCCGCGATGGGATTCGAGTACGGCTACTCGGTTGAGAACAAGGATGCGCTCACCCTGTGGGAGGCCCAGTTCGGTGACTTCGCCAACGGTGCGCAGACCATCATCGATGAGTTCATCTCGAGCGCCGAGCAGAAGTGGGGCCAGACCAGCGGTCTAGTTCTGCTGCTGCCTCACGGCTACGAGGGCCAGGGACCTGACCACTCGTCCGCCCGAATTGAGCGTTACCTGCAGCTCTGCGCCCAGAACAACATGACGGTTGCGCAGCCATCCACCCCGGCTTCGCACTTCCACCTGCTGCGCCAGCAGGCATACATGGAGAACAAGCGTCCACTCATCGTGTTCGCTCCAAAGTCCATGCTTCGCCTGAAGGCTGCATCCAGCAAGGTTGAAGACTTCACCTCAGGCACCTTCCGCCCGGTAATCACCGACGAGCAGGGCCTGAACCCAGCCGAGGTGACCAAGGTGATCTTCTGCTCCGGCAAGGTTTACTGGGATCTGCTGGCCGAAAGCCAGAAGCGTGGCCAGCGCAACACCGCGATCGTGCGCGTTGAGCAGCTGTACCCAACGCCGGTTGACGAGATCAAGGCCGCCTACGAGCAGTATCCAAACGCGGAGCTGGTCTGGGTTCAGGACGAGCCAGCCAACCAGGGCCCATGGACCTACATTGGCCTCTTCTTGCCTAAGTACATGAATGGTCAGGTTGCCAAGCTGGTCTCGCGTCCAGCCTCGGCATCCCCTGCTGCCGGAAGCGCCAAGACACACGCCGCTGAGCAGGCCGACCTGATCGCAAGAGCATTCGCCTAGGCGAAAGCGCCACCTAAAA
>JBJTNC010000120.1:0-7221 GCA_046073865.1 Micrococcales bacterium
CTCCGGTGCCGGAAACTGCGGTGAGGTCAACGCCGTTCTCGTTCGCCAACTTGCGCACCAGCGGAGTTACGTAGCTGGCGTCGCTATTCACAAGCGGTGCTGCGGGAGCAACTGCTGGAACAGCCTGTGCAACAGGGGCAACCGGCGCCGCGACTGGAGCCGCGAAGGTTGGGGCCGAAGCAGTTACAACAGGAGCTGGAGCAACCGGCGCCGCGACTGGAGCCGCGAAGGTTGGTGCTGGGGCAGCTGGAGCGGCAGGGGCTACTGGAGCAACCTCAGGGGCTGCGGCAGGAGCCGCGGGAGCGGCAGCGCCGTCGCCAACGATGGCGAGTACAGCACCAACGGCTGCGGTCTCGTCCTCGTTTACCAGGATCTGCTGCAGCACGCCTGCAACTGGGGAGGGGATCTCGGTGTCAACCTTGTCGGTTGAGACCTCAACCAGTGGCTCGTCAACGGCAACGGTGTCGCCTACCTGCTTGAGCCAGCGGGTGACGGTACCTTCGGTAACGCTTTCGCCGAGTGCTGGGAGAAGAACTTCGCTCATTATGTGTTGCTCCTTGTCAAAAAATCGTTTGAAAACTACGCGTGCGCGTGCAGTGGCTTACCAGCGAGGGCAAGGTGAGCCTCACCGAGTGCCTCGTTCTGGGTAGGGTGTGCGTGCACGAGTGCGGCGACGTCCTCAGGGTATGCCTCCCAGGAGACGATGAGCTGGGCCTCGCCGACCTGCTCTCCAACGCGCGAACCAATCATGTGGATTCCTACAACTGGTCCGTCAACCTGACGAACCAGCTTTACGAAACCGCTGGTGCCGAGAATCTGGCTCTTGCCATTTCCGCCGAGGTTGTACTCGTAGGTAGAAACGTTGGACTCACCGAACTTCTCCTTGGCCTTGGCCTCGCTGAGTCCAACGGATGCAATCTCTGGCTCGCAGTACGTCACCTTAGGGATGTTGGTCTCGTCGATGGCGCGCGGGTTCAGTCCTGCGATGTCCTCGGCGATGAAGATGCCCTGCTGGAATCCGCGGTGGGCCAGCTGAAGGCCTGGAACGATGTCGCCCGCTGCGTATACACCAGGCAGGTTTGTCTGAAGGCGCTCGTTGGTCAGCACGTAACCACGGTCCATGGCAACGCCCTGCTCGTCGTATCCGAAGCCCGCGGTGTTTGGTCCGCGTCCAACTGCAACGAGCAGAAGCTCGGCCTCGAGGGTGGTTCCGTCTTCAAGCGAGACAACCACGCCATTCTCGTTCTGAGTTACACCCGAGAAGCGAATACCGGTCTTGAAGTTGATTCCGCGCTTGCGGAACGATCGCTCCAGCGCCTTCGAGATAGCTGCGTCTTCGTTTGGCACCAGGGTTGGTAGACCCTCGACGATAGTGACGTCGGTGCCGAAAGACTTCCAAACCGATGCGAACTCAACACCGATTACGCCACCGCCGAGCACGATGACCTTGTTTGGCACGAAGTTCAACTGCAGCGCGTGTTCGGAGGTGATAACGCGACCACCAATCTCGAGACCAGGCAGAGTGCGACTGTAAGAACCGGTAGCCAGAACAACGTTTGTTCCGGTGTAGGTGTCGGCACCAACAGTGACTGTCTTAGGGCCGGTTAGACGGCCTTCTCCGGCAACAAAGGTGATGTTCTTGGAGTGTCCAACCAGACCGGTGAGTCCCTTGAATAGGCGATCAACGATGCTGTCACGGTACTTGTTTACCGCTGGCATGTCGATGCCGTTCAGGGTTGCGCTGACGCCGTAGATCGCCGACTCGCGGGTTACATCAGCAACCTCAGCGGCGTGTAGCAGGGCCTTGGTTGGGATGCATCCGCGGTGCAGGCAGGTGCCACCGAGCTTGTCGCGCTCAATAAGGGCAACGGCCTTGCCAAGCTGCGCGGAACGGAGTGCGGCAGCGTAGCCACCACTTCCGCCTCCGAGGATTACGACGTCAAAGTTGTGGTCAGCCACAGAAAACTCCCTTATCAGAAACAGGCATCAACAGAAAACTTTACTCCGATTTGTGAGAAAAACCTCACTCGGCGGACATTGCTTCAGCCAACTGCATGAGTGTGCGCACCATTACG
This sequence comes from Micrococcales bacterium, assembly GCA_046073865.1. Taxonomy (GTDB): domain Bacteria; phylum Actinomycetota; class Actinomycetes; order Actinomycetales; family Microbacteriaceae; genus Rhodoluna. Next base: position 2,076 of record JBJTNC010000120.1, read on the forward strand.
CCGGTTGGGCCGCTGGGGGTGTAGCCGTAGGCGGCGCCTTCGTTGTCGGCAGGACCAGCGATGTCGAGGTGTGCCCACTCCAGCTTGCCGCCATCCTTCTTGCTACCAACGAACTCACTTAGGAACCAGCCACCAACCAGCATTCCACCGAAAGTTGAACCAACCTTGGAGTTCTGCAGGTCTGCAACCGGAGAGTCAAGCGATGCGCGAAGCTCCTTGGGCAGCGGCATGGCCCAGGCCGGTTCACCCGCACGCTCCGAAGCTGCCTCGAGGGCCGTTATACCAGCAGCGGACCCCATCAAACCGGTGTATCGGGCTCCGAGTGCGATCCGCGCTGCTCCGGTGAGAGTGGCAACATCGACTATTAGGTCTGGGTGGCTTTCCGATGCCGCGGTTATTCCATCGGCGAGCACCAGACGCCCTTCGGCGTCGGGGTTAGTGACCTCTACGGTCTTGCCGGACTTCGACTTGAAAACGTCGCCTGGGCGCATGGCTGTGGCCGAGGGCATGTTCTCAGCTAGACAGAGGAACGAAGTCACCTTGATCGGAAGTCCAAGTGCGGCAATAGCCAGCACAGAGGAGTACACGGTTGCGGCTCCGGCCATGTCGTACTTCATACCGAGCATGCCGCCCAGTGGCTTAACCGCTAGGCCACCGGTGTCGAAGGTGATTCCCTTGCCGACGAGTGCGAGATGCTTCGAGGCACCCTTGGGCGCATAGGAAATCTTCACCAATCGCGGTGGGCGTGCGCTGCCCATACCAACAGCCGAGATGAGACCGTATCCCTCGCGTTTGAGTTGCTTTTCATCCAGCACCTCGATCTTGAGTCCTGCCTTCTCGGCTGCCTTCTCTGCGATCTCCGCGAACTTGGCTGGATAAAGCTCGTTCGCTGGGGTGGCGGCCAGATCGCGAGTGAGGTGAACTGCCTCCGCGAGGACGCGAACCCGGTCAAGTGCGGCCTTCGACACGCTAAGACTCGTTATCAGGGAAACCTGCTTGAGTTTTAACTTTGACTCCACACCAGAGTATGAGTAGCAACCGAGGGCAACGCCCTCCAGTAGCGCGACCGCGGCTTCGATGTCCGGCACGCCGAGGTCTAGTTCGAGCGCCTTCGCCCCGGAAAGACCCCTGCCGATTGCGCCACCTATGGCGCGCCAGTCATCGATGCTCTGCTCTGCACCGAGACCCACAATCGCCAGCGCATTTCCGGCGGGCGAGAGGGTCCTCGCAATTGATTCGGACTTGCCGGTAACTCCAATTGCCTCGAGCTGGGCATCGGTGAGGAGCGAACCAGAGTTGAGGCTAACGCCGCCTTTGCCGGTAACTGCCCCGAGCACCAGAAGCGAGCCTTTTACAGACGGGGTTTTAGCGATAGAAAATTTGATTGCAGACATGCGCCCTAGCCTACGCCCGAAGAGGCACGCGGGAACAAAAATCCACGCCAGCGAGTTTAGACTGACATGGTGATTGAACCCTCAGACCTCTACACCCTAAGGCTGAATCCGGCCGATGTACCGCTGGGTCTGCCCGTTGTTGCCGGTTTGACCGGATTCAGCGATGCCGGTGGCACAATCGCGCAGGTTTCTTCCTCGGTTTTCGCAAGCTACGAGACCGAGCTGGTTGCTCTTTTCAATAACGATGAGCTTCTCGACTACCGCTCGAGGCGCCCCGTCATGTTTTTCGAGCGGGATCACATCGTGTCCTACGAACCGGCAGAGCTTGGCCTGTACCTGATGCGGGACGAAGCGGGTGCGCCATTCCTGTTCCTGCACGGCTACGAGCCGGATTTCCGCTGGGAGACGTTCGTTGCGGCCATCCGAGACATCTTCGACCTTTTTGCAGTTAGCTCGGTCACCTGGGTTCACAGCATTCCATTCCCAATCCCGCACACGAGGCCGATCGGCGTGACTGTGAGCGGAAACCGCAAGGACCTCATCGAAGGCATCAGCGAATGGAAGCCAAGCACTTCCGTTCCAGGCAACGTGCTTCATGTTCTTGAGTACCACCTGACGCCCACGGGGCTGCCGATGGCGGGTTTCGTGTTCCTGGTACCTCATTACCTAGGTGACAGCGAGTACCCGGACGTTGCGATTGCAGCGTTCCAGCAAATCTCCGGAGCCACGGGTCTGGTATTCAAGACGGATCCGCTTCGCGAAGAGAGCGCACGTTTCCAGCGCAAGCTAGCGCAACAGATGGAAGAGAACCAGGACCTGCAGCGGATGGTGTCTGGTCTCGAACAGAACTACCAGAGCGGCGAGGGGTTCCCTCTGCGCTCGGGCATGAACCGCCCCGCACCCAAGGTGCCAAGCGCAGACGAGATTGCAGCGGAACTCGAGGATTACCTCGCGACAAGGTCTCGAATCGAAGGCGACGACCTGGGTAACGAGTAGCTTCTTGAGCAGAGTTTCGGAAGCCTTACGGACAAGGTCCTTTGGTGCACCAGTTGTGGTTGCCGTCGGGGCGATCTCATACATCAGCGCGGTAAGTCAACGCAGTTCACTCGGCGTAGCCTCGCTCGCTGCGGCAGATAGATTTCACACCACCGCGGAACAACTCAGTCTCCTGGCTGTGCTGCAACTCTTTGTGTACGCGGCAATGCAGATACCCGTGGGCCTGCTGCTTGATAGGTTTGGGCCTCGGCTCCTCCTAGCACTGGGTGGAATAACGATGGCAGTTGGCCAGTTCACCGTGGCTGGAGCAACGCAGTTGAGTTGGGCCATCGCGGGGCGCATGCTGGTGGGTTTTGGCGATGCGTTCACATTCATTTCGCTCATTCGTCTGGTCAACGGTTGGTATTCGGGTAAACGAGCATCTCAGTTGCAGCAGTGGCTTGGGAACGGGGGACAGGTTGGGCAGATACTTTCTGCAGTACCGTTTGGTGCTCTCCTGAAGGCCTCCGGCTGGTTCACCGCCTTCACCTCCTGGGCCTCGGCTGCCGGAATAGTCTCCGTTCTGGTCTGGGTTCTTGTAGTAGACGAACGCGTTTCGGAGCCTCATCCAGCGCTTCACATCCGAGAGCGGCTCCAGGTTCTGCTGATAAACCTTGGCAAGCCAAGCACGAGAATGGCGTTTTGGACCCACTTCATGACGCAGTCTTCCACCACGGTTATCGCGCTGCTCTGGGGAGTTCCGTTTCTAGAGACAGGGGAGGGGTTGTCGCACTCTGCGGTTGTGGCAATACTGAGCAGCTACGTCATTATCGGTTTTGGCGTGGGCGTGGTCTTTGGCCAGATATGCGCTCACAAACCAAACTGGCGAAGGCCCGCGCTGACCCTCACAACTTCGACGATGATCCTCTCCTGGATCGTTCTTCTGCTCTGGCCGGGATCGGCCCCGGGTTGGCTCATAGCGCTGTGGGTACTCAGCACCGCCATCAACGGTCCCGCCTCGATGGTTGCGATGGACTACACCCGCCAGTATGTGCCAAAGAGCCAGCTGGGCTCGGTTAACGGATTCGTAAACATCGGTGGATTTTCAGCCACTCTCACCATGATGTTTGTCGTGGGGGTTCTACTGGACTCCTACTTTGAAATGGCGGGTAGAGAACTTGGGCTGGGTCTCTACTCGCTCAACGGTTTCCGCGTAGCGTTCACATCGGTGGTACTGATAATCGGTTTTGGTCTATGGCGATACCTTCGCAACGAGAGGCTATGTCGGGCCGTTGCGGAATAAATGTCCTTGCAACATGGTTTCATTGATGATAGAAGCCCGGTATCTGCACTAGGCTTAAACAAAGACCCATTCGGTTCGCTCAGCGAATTTGACATGGGTCTAAGTCATGCCCGAATGACCGCCGAGCAAAGGATCCTGTCATTTTCGAAAAACAGGCAGCAAAGTATAAGGCAGCAAAGGCTGAGAAAGCCGCGGCAAAAGCCGCGAAAGACGCGAGCGCAAACGCTCCAACCCCAGTAGTAGAGGCACCAGTAGTGGCAGATAAGCCAGCAGCAAAAAAGACCACAAAAGCAGTAACCAAGCCAAAGGCCGATACAGCGGTGGTAGTAGCAAGCGCCGAGGCGGATGCCCCGAAGACACAAAAGGCCAAGGCAGCCCCCAAGACAGCGGCGGCAGCCAAGGCAGCCCCCAAGGCTAAGGCCGATTCCGCTGAAGCCGCGGAACCAAAGACCTCCGCAAAAGCCGATAAGCCCGCCAAGCCAGAGAAGGCACCTGCAGCCGCTAAGGCTGCCCCAAAGGCTGCGGCACCTAAGGCAAAGGCCCCAAAGGCGACTCGCGCAAAGGCAGCCGCCGACGATATCGATGAAGAAGAACTTGACGACGAGATCGTGGTCGAGGACCTCACCGCTCTCGACATCGCTGAGGAAGCTAATGCAACTCCAGGCGTGGTTCAAGCTGAGGTAGTAGAAGAAGAGAAGACTGACGCCGAAAAGCACCTCGAGCAGGTGGGCGCCCTAGTGATGACCCACCGCGAGGAAGACGAGTTCCCGGTGATCAACACCGGAATCTCGGGTGCAACCGCGGACCCTGTGAAGGACTACCTGAAGCAGATCGGCAAGGTGGCACTGCTAAACGCCGAGCTCGAGGTGGAACTGGCCAAGAGAATCGAAGCCGGTCTTTTTGCCGAGGAAAAACTCGAGCACGAGAAGGACAAGCTCTCGCCTGAAATGGCTCGTGACCTGCGCTGGGTTGTCAAGGATGGCCAGCGCGCAAAGGCTCACCTGCTCGAGGCAAACCTCCGACTCGTGGTTAGCCTGGCCAAGCGCTACACGGGTCGTGGAATGCAGTTCCTAGACCTCATCCAGGAGGGAAACCTAGGCCTCATCCGCGCCGTGGAGAAGTTCGACTACACCAAGGGCTACAAGTTCTCCACCTATGCAACCTGGTGGATTCGCCAGGCCATCACCCGCGCTATGGCGGACCAGGCGCGAACCATTCGCATCCCGGTTCACATGGTTGAGGTAATCAACAAGCTTGCCCGAGTTCAACGACAGTTGCTTCAGGACCTTGGTCGTGAACCGACCCCAGAAGAGCTCGCTCGCGAACTCGACATGACTCCCGAGAAGGTAGTTGAAGTTCAGAAGTATGGACGCGAACCAATTTCGCTTTCGACTCCTCTAGGTGAAGATGGTGACAGCGAGTTCGGCGACCTTATTGAGGATACCGAGGCAGTAGTGCCTGCCGATGCGGTTGG
>JBJTNC010000121.1:0-4349 GCA_046073865.1 Micrococcales bacterium
CGAGCGTGGTCGAGCGTCTGGTGCAACTCATCCACGGTCTTTGGGCGGAAAGCGTTTCGCACTTCAGGGCGATTGAAAGCGATGCGAACAATGCCCAGCTCGTTGTGCTTGTGATAGGTGACATCTGTGAGATTGTCAAAGCCGGGCACCTGGTGCCAGATGGACGCGTCGAACAGCTCGGATACCTGCTGGGTCATGCTTCTAGACTAACTGTTGTGCTAGTTTCCGCCGAAGTTCGCAGTGCCATCCGGGAGTCCGCCCGCGTGGTTAGCATTCCAATGCGCACCCGCTTCCGCGGCGTTATGGAGCGCGAAGCGCTGCTGTTCGAAGGGCCCAACGGTTGGGCAGAGTGGTCGCCGTTTCTGGAGTACGAAGACGCCGAGGCGGCGGTTTGGCTCAGGGGTGCAGTCGAGTTTGCATTCGGCACGCTGCCCGCACCCAGGCGCAATCGAATCGGCGTCAACGCAACTCTTCCCGCGGTGGCACCAAACCGGGTCGAGCAGGTTCTATCCGGATTTGGAACCTTCCGCACCGTGAAGATCAAGGTTGCGGAACCGGGCCAAACCCTGAACGATGACCTTCAGCGCATCTACCGAGTGCGCAGCCTTTACCCCGACGCCCGGATTCGACTGGATGCCAACGGCGGCTTCTCCGTCGGTGTGGCAAAGACGCTCGGGGCCTCTTTGTTCGAAAACGGAATCAGGCTCGACTACTTTGAGCAGCCAGTTTCAACCGTGGCAGAGCTGGCGGAACTAAAACCCGCGCTGAACCGCCTTGGGATCAGAGTGGCGGCCGATGAGTCGGTTCGCAAGGCCGAGGACCCGCTGCTGGTCGCCAGGATGGCGGCAGCCGACATCCTGGTCATCAAGGCGGCACCGCTCGGCGGAATCACCAGGGCCCTAGAGGTTGTCGCCGAGGCAGGTCTTCCCGCGGTGATCAGCAGCGCGTTGGACACATCGGTGGGAATCAGCATGGGGTTGCACCTTGCCGCCGCGCTACCATTGCTGGAGTTCGACTGCGGCCTGGCAACCGTCGCCCTGATGGCAGATGACGTCTGCGACGAGCCGTTGACCACCCGCGATGGCTTCCTTGAGGTTAGGCGCGTGCAGCCGAGCGCGGAGAAACTCTCGCGCCTGGCCGCAAATGACGAACGCTCCAGCTGGTGGCTAGACCGACTGGAGCGTTGCGCCCAACTGCTGTAACCGCTACTTCATGCCGCTGTATACGTGCAGACCCTTGAAGAAGAGGTTCACGATGGTGAAGTTGAAGATGATTGCGGCAAAGCCGATGACAACAAGCCAGGCCGAACGCTTTCCGCTCCAACCGCGGGTGGCGTTGGCGTGCAGGTAACCCGCGTAGATGGTCCAGATAATGAAGGTCCAGACCTCCTTGGTGTCCCAACCCCAGAAGCGGTGCCAGGCGTGCTCCGCCCAGATGGCGCCGGCGATTAGGGTGAAGCTCCACAGGATGAAACCGATGATGTTGAAGCGGTAGGAGAGCTCCTCCAGTCGCTGCATCGGCGGGAACTTGTCGAGAATCAGAATCATCAGCTTGAACACGGGGTTCTTCTTGAGCTTCTTCGACGGCTCCTGAACCCACTTGGCGCTCTTGAAAAGGTAGGCGATTGCCAGCGCCGCCGCGATGTTGAAGAACGCGGTTCCAAGGATTGCAACCGAGACGTGAACCAGAAGCCACCAGTCCTGCAGTGCAGGCATTAGGGTCTTAACCTGCACGTACCAGAGCGTCGTGGCGATACCAAGCGCCAGGGTGACGAAGCCGGAGATGAACAGGCCAACGAAGCGGACCTCGGGGCGCAGGAACTGGGCAACGATCCAGATCACCACGGCGGTGAGCGTAGCCGTGATGGTGAACTCGTACATGTTTGCCCAGGGCACACGCTGCACCGCGATGCCGCGGCCGATTACACCAACCCCGTGAAACACCGCTGCGGCGATGATGAGGTTGACAGACCACTTCTCGAGCCTGGCGCTAGCCTCCTTCTGCGACTTCTTTTCGCTGGCCTCACGAGCCAGGTTCATGGCAAGCATCACGAACGCGGCCGCGTAAAACAGCATCGAAATGTAGATGCCAAGCTCAGTGAAGCGGGACAGCCCCTCGTTGAGTTGTACAGGTTGCATTACTCGCCTTTCTCATTCGATGCTAGGTCATCCCCCGATGTCTTGGTTTTCTTTGGCTTCAGCTGGGCACTCAGTTCGCCAACAACGCGCTCTAGCAGCGGGTCATCGCCGCGGGCCAGGGCCGCAACCTCGATGCCCTCCTCGGTCACCTTCACCCAGACGCGACGGCGCGGAATCAACAGCGACATGATTAGGCCGCCGAGCGCCAGAAGCGCGAAGGCCAGAACCCAGAGCTGGCCCGGGTTGTAGTCCACATCGAGCGAGGCGTAGCGGCGCAGGCTGTCGAAGGAGACCGTGCCGAGGCCGTTGGGCAGGGTGGCCGTCTGGCCGAGGACCAGCTGGATGGACTTCACGCCTGTCTTGCCGCCGGTGAGCTGAGTTAGCCCGTGAACCTGAAGCGAGAAGACGTTAGATGGGATGCCGGAGTCGAGACCAAGGTTGCCCTTGTACACGTTCATAGTGATGAGCGGATTGGCGTTGGCCGGGTAGATAGAGGTGTACGCGCCAGTGCTCAGCTTGCCCGCGGTTGGGTAGAAGAACGAGAGGATTCCAAACTGCTCCGGCTTGGCGTCCGGCACCTTGATCACACCGAGGGAGGTCATGTTGGCGTCCTGCGGAAGGTAGATGACCGGCCCGCTGTAGGCCACGTCGCCCTTTGAATCGCGGATGGTGATGACCGGGGCGTAGCCGTTGCCGGACAGGAACACCTTGGCGCCAGGTAGCTCGGCAGGCTTGTTCACCTGGATGTCGTACTTGGTGCCCCTGGTCTGCCCTGGGGTGCGAACGGTGACGTGCGCCTTGAACCAGAGCGGGGTTCCAACGTTGGTCTTGTTGGTGTGGTCGTAGGCCACGTCAAACTGGTTGAGCGTCATGGCGAACGGTGGCAACTGACTCTCGTTGAACGCGATTCCCGGATTTATGGAATCGTAGCCGGCCAGGTTGTTCACGAAGGTGTCGCCCTCAACCAGGATGCGCTGGCCGCTGTAGGAATACGCGCCGCCCACACCAACGGCGATGAGCAGACCCACGAGTGCCACGTGGAAGATCAGGTTTCCGGTCTCGCGCCAGTAGCCGCGCTCGGCGGCCACGCTGTTCTCGCCAACCGAGATGCGGTAGCCCTTCTTCTTGAGGATCATCGCTGCGGATGACACGGCGGCCGCACGCTTCTTTGGCCCGGCCTTAACCGCCTTGAACGCCGGCATGCGGCTCAGGTTGGTTGGGGTTGCGGCGGGTGGCGCCATCAGTGCCTTGGCGTGCACGCCGATGCGAGGGATCACGCAGCCAATCAACGAAATGAACAGCAATATGTAGATTGCGCTGAACCACGACGACGAATAGACGTCGAACAGTTGGAACTTGTCCATGATTGGCGCACTGGTTGGGTTCTGCTGGAAGTAGGTGGTGACGCCGTTTGGGTCCGCGGAGCGCTGCGGGTAGATGGAACCCGGGATGGCGGCGGCCGCAAGCATGAGCAGCAGAATCAGGGCGGTGCGCATCGATGTGAGCTGGCGCCAGGTCCATCGCAGCCAGCCAACGAGGCCAAGCTTTGGCTCGAGAGGGGCATCGCCCGAGGCCGAGACGTGATCGGCCGGACGAAGCACAGATTCCTTGGCCGGCTTGGGGCTTGCGGATTTAGAGCGCTGGGAGGTAGCCAACGAAAGCCTCCTGGAAGATTGCGATTAGGTTGTTCCAAATCCCGGTTGCCATCAGCAGGCCAATGACCACCAGGAGCGCGCCGCCAACCAGGTTGAAGACGCGAATGTTTTTGCGAACGAAGTTGATGCTCTTGGTTGCCCAGCCGAAGCCCGCGGCTATCAGCAGGAACGGTACGCCAAGCCCGAGAGAGTAGCTGAGTGCGAGGAGTGAGCCGCGAGCCGCGCTGGCGGTTTGGGTTGCCAGGCCGAGTACCGCTGCGAGGGTGGGGCCAATGCACGGGGTCCAGCCGAGCGCGAACGCCACACCCAGAAGCGGCGCACCGATGAGCCCAACCCGAGGCCTCCAGTTGAGTTTGGCGGTGCGCTGCAACCAGCCGAACTGGCCAACCATCACTAGCCCGAGCAGGATGATTACCACGCCCAGCACCTGCTGAACGAGGCGACCGGTCTGCCCGTAGAAGAACTGTCCCAGGGTTCCGAAGAGACTGCCGTATGAGACGAATACGGTGCTAAAGCCAAGCACGAACAGCGCTGTGCCTAGCACCACTCGACCACG
>JBJTNC010000122.1:0-12642 GCA_046073865.1 Micrococcales bacterium
CAGGCGATTCTGGCAACCGGAGCCACCCTGTCGGAGGTGTACCTGGGGATAGCCGAGGCCGCCAGGCTCGGTCGCGGCTAATTTCTTGTAACTCCACTCGGGGTTTGTATTAGCGCGAATCTGCGCATAAGTGCGCCTTTGAGATAGCAAAAACCCGCCAAGTTCAGGCTTTATCCTCCACTTGGCGGGTTTATTAGAATTTCTGCCTAGTCTCGCTTGTAACCCAGCTCGTCCAGGATTCGGTTGAGGTCGGCCACGGTTGCAAAGTCAATGATGAGCTGGCCCTTCTTCTTTCCCAGGGCAATCTTCACACCGGTGTTCAGCTGGTCTCCCAGGCGATCAGCAATCTCGTTCAGCAGGGAGAGTCGTCCGCCTGGACGAGCCGCGTTCTTCTTGGTCTTGGCCGGGGCATCGCCCTTGTCGATGGCGATTGCCTCCTCGAGCGAACGAACCGATAGCCCCTCGTTGACCACCTTGTTACCCCAGTAGATCATGCGAGCGTCATCGGTTGCCGCGAGTATGGCGCGGGCGTGACCGGCGCTCAGCACGCCCGCCGCAACCTTCTTCTGAACCTCCGCTGGGAGCTTCATCAGGCGGATGGTGTTGGTGATGCGCGGACGACTGCGGCCGATTCGGTTGGCCAGCTCCTCCTGAGTGATGCCAAAGTCGTCGAGCAGCTGCTGGTAAGCGGCCGCCTCTTCGAGCGGGTTCAGCTCGCTACGGTGCAGGTTCTCGAGGAGTGCATCGCGGAGCATGTTCTCATCTGCGGTCTCGCGGATGACGGCTGGGATCTTGCTGAGGCCAACCTCCTTGGATGCGCGGAGGCGACGCTCACCCATGATGAGCTCGTAGCGGCGCTCACCACCCTCATCCGGAAGGGAGCGAACAACAACCGGCTGCAGCACGCCAATCTCTCGGATGGAGTGAACCAGCTCGGCGAATGCCTCGGGCTCGTACACCTGTCGTGGCTGCTTGGCGTTTGGAACGATCGAGTTGATATCGAGGTGCCCGAAGCGAGCCCCTGGAACTGGAACCAACTCAACTGCAGGTTCGCCAGAACCGTTGTTTTGGAAGAACAGGTCCATTGGGCGCTCACCCGGAACCTCGCTGGTTGGGATGAGGGCTCCGATGCCGCGACCGAGGCCGCCCTTCTTCTCTGCCATTTACGCTCCTCGGTTTGCAAGTTCAACGGCGGCCTCTAGGTAGGCCAGGGAGCCGGTGGAACTCTTGTCATAGGTGATTACAGGTTGCTGGTACGAGGGCGCCTCAGAGACGCGCACAGAGCGTGGGATCACGGCCTGAAGCGTCTGGCTGGGGAAGTGCTGTCGAACCTCGTCGGAGACCTGCGTTGAAAGGTTGGTGCGGCTGTCGAACATGGTCAGCAGAATGGTGCTCAACTGCAGCGATGGGTTGAGCTGCGTCTGAATCAGCTGCACGTTGCGAATCAACTGGCTTAGGCCTTCGAGCGCGTAGTACTCGCACTGGATTGGAATCAGAACATCGGTGGCGGCCGTGAACGCGTTGATGGTCAGGACTCCCAGACTTGGCGGGCAGTCGATGAAGATGTAGTCAACCTGCACGCCGGATTCCTGACGGAATCGTTCGATGGCCCTGCGCAGGCGAAGGTTACGCTCCACCTGATCGTGGCTGGTGATGAGCTCCAGTTCCGCGCCTGCTAGGTCGATTGACGCGGGAACGCAGTAGAGGTTGTCCATCACAGGACTCTTGTAGGTGACACTCACGAGCGGCAGGTCCTCCGTGAGAACCTCGTAGATTCCCTTCACTCCCGAGTGGTGATCAACCCCAAGCGCAGTGGAGGCGTTTCCCTGGGGGTCCAGGTCAATCACCATAACGTTGAGGCCCTTGTAAGCCAGAGCCGCGGCCAGGTTGACCGCCGTGGTGGTCTTACCCACGCCACCCTTCTGGTTGGAGATGGTGAAAACCCGGGTCTGCGATGGTCGCTTGACACCCGCAGAGTTCACAGCGGCCAGCCTGGCCGAGCTGCTCGCGATCTCGCGGGCGAGCGGAGTCTCGTCGAATCCACCGATTCCGTTGGAATGTTTCACGTGAAACCTTGTCTTTTCTTTACTTCTGGGAACCGGAAATGTGGGTGACGCTGGCGTAGGACTGGTCTGCCGAACCATCGGCTAGCACGGCGGAAGCCAGCCATCCGGTGGGGTTTGGGCTAGCCTCGGCGCGACCGTTTGGGTAGCCCAACCCAGCCACCACCGTAGCCGGTGAGGTTACTCCCTGTTCCGCGGGAAGCGAGTTGCTCAAGGTGTTCTCCAATCTGGATTAGTTAAGCCTAGCGATTACAACGAGAGTGCTCTCCGGCAGCTGGGTGACTCCGGTATGAACAATTTCGAAGTTGGCAATTTTCAGCTTTTTCATGAGAGGTTGCGAGTCGTTTATCTCGTCCTGAGCCTTGCTTCCCTTGAGGGCTAGCACGCGGCCTCCCTTGGCAACCAGTGGCACGCATAGCCTGAGCAGCTTGGGAAGTGCGGAGACAGCTCTTGCGGTTACAACGGAGAACTTCTGATCCTTCACCTCTTCGGCTCTGGCCCTGATGACACTCACGTTCTCGAGGCCAATCTCATCAACCTGCTGCTGCAGCCAGGAGGCACGGCGCTCCATCGGTTCAATCAGCGTGAAGCTCACATCAGGTCTGGCGATGGCCATGGGGATGCCGGGTAGGCCAGCACCCGAGCCAATGTCGGCAACAGTGTCACCGCTAACCAATAGTTCGGAAACCACGGCCGAGTTGAGGATGTGGCGACTCCAAAGCTTGGGCATCTCGCGTGGGCCAAGCAGGCCGAGGATATCGGCATCGAGTACGAGGTTGGTGGCGTAGTCGCGCGCCTTGCCGATGTTCGCGCCAAAGATAGCCTCTGCCGCGGCCGGCTCCTGCTCAAGTTCGTAGTCTTGGTCCATACCTTTTCCAATGTTTCACGTGAAACAATTCTGCCCAGAAAACCCAAACCCCCGGAAATGTTTCACGTGAAACATCGCCGGGGGAGTGATTGAAACTAGGCGTGCTTGATGACGATGTGGCGGTCCTTGCCCTCGCCCTCGGACTCGGAGGTGAGTCCTGCAGCTGCGATGATGTCGTGGGCTAGCTTGCGCTCGTAAGAGGACATTGGCTTCAGCGGCACATCGGCGCCGGTCTCCTGAGCCTTGGCGATTGCCTTGTCGACAATCTTTGCCAGGGACGCCGCCTTAGCGTTGCGGGAGCCACCGATGTCCAAGATGAGGCGGCTGAAGTTTCCGGTCTTTGCCTGGACAGCAAGGCGCGAAAGCTCCTGGAGAGCCTCAACGGTCTCTGGGTTGGAGAGCAGGCGAAGGTCGTCCTCGCCATCGGAGGACACCTCGAGGTAGGCGCGACCCTGGCGAACATCGATGTCAATGTCGCCGTCTAGGTCATAGATGTCCAGAAGTTCCTCGATGTAGTCAGCGGCGATTTCGCCTTCCTCTTCGAGGTTCTGCACTGCCGGCTCGGCCGACTTGATTTCCTGTTCAGTCATGTGAATTCCTAGGAGTCGCTTACGTTACTTGGTCTGCTTCTTGGCGCGTGCCTTTGATACCGGCTGCGCGCGCTGAGTGGTCTTTGGCTCTTCTACCAGCTCTGGCTCACCGCTCGCGAGCAGGACACCGCTGCTCTTGCCGCGCTTGGCCAGTCTGGCCTCACGCTCTTCGTGCGCCTTGGATCCAGGGGTAGGCATGTTGCGGATAACGATGAACTGCTGACCCATGGTCCAGAAGTTCGACACCAGCCAGTAGGTCATAACACCCAGTGGGAAGGCGACACCGGAGATAGCGAACATGACAGGGAAGATGTAAAGCATGATCTTCTGGGTCTGCATGTACTGGCTGTTCATGACGGCAGGGTTCTGGTTCTTAGCCATGATCTGACGCTGGGTAATGAACTGCGATGCGGTCATGAGGATGATCATGACAGCCGCCACGATCTTAACCTCGATGCCAGTGCTGGACACAAAGGTTGCCTTTAGGGGCGCACCGAAGACGCTGGAGTTTCCGAAGGAGGTGGCTAGTGCCTTGGTGAGCCAACCGACACCGGCCTCGTTGTGCTGTGCGGAGTTCAGTACGGAATAGAGGCTGAAGAAGACCGGCATCTGCACTAGAAGAGGAAGGCAGGAAGAAAGCGGGTTGGTCTTGTACTTCTTGTACAGTTCCATCTGCTCCTTGGCAAAGGCCTGGCGGGAGTCAGGGTCGTTCTTGCCCTTGTACTTCTTCTGGAGCTTCTGCAGCTCTGGCTGCACAACCATCATGTTGCGCTGGCTGATGATCTGCTTCACGAACAGTGGGATGAGGGCGGCGCGAACAACGACGACCAATCCAACCACGGCGAGAACCCAGGTGAAGCCATCGTTTGGACCCATTCCCAACAGGGTGAACAGGGAGTGGAAGTTGACGAGTACAAACTCGATGGGCCACTTGACTAAGAACAGCCAATCCATTTCTAATCTGCCTTTCTTGCAGCAAAACTCTTTGGTACAGCAAAGCCGAACCTGTTCAAACCAAATCTTCCAGACCCAGGCTTGACCTCGTCTACACCACCGTGACTAAACGGGTTGCAGCGAAGGATTCTCCAGGTTGTGAGAACAACACCGAGAACTACACCTCGCTGCTGAACCTGCTGTAGTCCGTAGGACGAACAGGTGGGGTAGTAGCGGCAGACGTCACCGTAGAGCGGTGAAATCAACTTTCGGTAGCCAATCAAAAACGCGATCACAAGGTTTCTGGGAAGCAACCAGATGAATCCAAGAAGGCTCATCGTTGAATCTCCCCTTCGAACCCGCGAGCGATAGCGGAATTGAAGTCTGTAGAAAGTTTATGCCAGTCGGCCTGACCCGCCGCGGGCAAAGCCCTGACAACAACTGCGCTGCCAGCTGGGAGTTGGGACAGCCACTGGTGACTGAGGGCTCTAAAGCGGCGCTTTACGGAATTTCTAACAACCGCATTTCCCACCGTTTTGGCCACCACAAAGCCAAAGCGGGTCTGGACAGTGTCCAGATCCCGCTTTAGATAAAGGACCATGGTGGCAGTGCTGACCTTGCGACCAGTTCTCATGGTCACGCGAAACTCATCTGCTGAGCGCAAACGGTTCGCCTTAGCCAGCATCTGGCCGAGGGTGCTTAGGCCGAGAGCTCGGTGCGACCCTTGCGGCGGCGAGCCGAAAGGATAGCGCGACCGGCACGGGTCTTCATGCGCAGACGGAAACCGTGGGTCTTTGCGCGACGACGGTTGTTTGGCTGGAAGGTACGCTTCGACATTGCTGTTCACTCCAAAAACTTGGTGAGGCTCGATTGGGGTTTGGAAACCTAAAACCGGCGATGCCAGATAAGGATTCTGTAGGGCTCAGCCAACCTCGTGCCGAGCAACCTTTTAAAAATAGAACTTATATGCTCGCAGGTCAAGTCAAACCCGCCCAAAAAAGTCAAACTGGAAGTATCGCACCAACTCAACCAAAACGTTATGACGGACACGCCGAATCAATTTGATATCCGTCTGGCATATCCGCTTGAATGGCGTTCTCACGAAAATCGGTCCGGTTCTAGGAATCCGACTTTCCAAGTTATCCACAAATTATCCACGGATGTGGATAACTTTGCACACCCTGTGGAAAACTCTCAAATACCCTGTAAACTCGGGGGAGTTAGCTGGCAGAAAAGGAGGAACCGATGAGCGAAGATGACGTTGTGAACGGCCTATGGCACTCACTTGTCAACAGGCTCGGTTCCGACTCCAGAGTCACCAAGCAGCTTCTCGGATTCCTCTCCCTAATCCACCCGGTTGCCGTCCTGGGTAACAACCTATTCGCCGATGTGCCGAACGACGTCACGAAGTCGATGATCGAGAGTCGACTGATGCCACTCATCGATGAGTACATGGCTAGCAACGCGGAGTTCGATGGCCCAACCAAGCTGGTGCTCCGAATCAACCAGGACTTGGAGGGCACACGAGTATCGGACGCCCAGACTTCCCAGTCCCAATCATCGGCTCCTGAGGTTCCCGCATACCTAACCGCTAGCCAGGTTGAAACCAAGACATCCGAGGCAAAGTTAAATCCCAAGTACACCTTCGACACCTTCGTCATCGGCGGAAGCAACAGATTCGCGCACGCCGCCGCATTCGCAGTTGCCGAGGATCCAGCCCGCGCATACAACCCGCTATTTATTTACGGCGCATCGGGTTTGGGTAAGACCCACCTGCTGCATGCAATTGGTCACTTCACCATCGCCTCCCATCCGCGCCGCAAGGTTCGTTACGTTTCGAGCGAAGAGTTCACCAATGAATTCATCAGCTCCATTCAGTCGAACCGCGCGGCAGAGTTCCAGGCCAACTACCGCGATGTAGACCTGCTGCTGATTGACGATATCCAGTTCCTGCAGCGAGCAGAGCAGACTCAGGAAGCCTTCTTCCAGATCTTCAACACCCTGTACAACAACAACAAGCAGGTTGTGATTACCTCCGACAAGCAGCCAAAGGAACTAGGCGGTTTTGAGGAGCGCATGCTCTCCAGATTCTCCTGGGGTCTGATGACGGACATCCAGTCGCCTGAGTTGGAAACTCGAATCGCTATTCTTCGAAAGAAAGCTGACTACGAGAAGTTCAACGTTCCAGACGACGTGATCGACTACATGGCACAGCGAGTTAACTCGAACATTCGCGAGCTAGAGGGAACCCTCATTCGCGTTACCGCCTACGCAAACCTCAACCGCCAACCCGTGAACATGCAGCTAGTTCAGACCGTACTGCGCGACATTGCTCCGGTTGGAGAGGAGAAGACAACAACCACCGCCTCAATCATCAGTGAGGTTGCAAACTTCTACGCCATCACAGTTGACGATATTTGCGGAACTTCGAGGATGGCAGCAATTGCTCAGGCAAGGCAGATAGCCATGTACCTGTGCCGGGACCAGACCAACCTGTCGCTACCAAAGATCGGCCAGCTCTTCGGCGGTCGGGACCACTCAACTGTTCTCTACGCCTGTCGAAGAATCTCAGAGGACATGAACAGGAAGCGAGAGATCTACTCTCACGTAACCGAGATCCTCGCTCGAATCAAGAGCAAGTAACCAAAGCTGCAGGAAATGGCCCGGATATCGATTCTGGGTCATTTTTATTTCTGTGGAGAAATCTGTGGATAACTACCTGAATACTGTTGAATCCGCTCTGGATAAGGGTTGCGCTCTGGGGAAACCTGGAAACCATTTCAACAGGATAGGAACTTATCCACAGAGTTATCAACACCTGTTTAAACAAGTTACATCGATGTAGTTTCCTAGAAAACACTGGCATCGCGGAATCTATCCACAATTCAACAGCCGGTTAATAATGAGATTAAAGAATTTAGGAAATTGGAAATCAAATAACCTTTGGCAAAACCAGAAACCAGCCAGATCCGAATGGCTCACCGTGCCACATCTGTGCCAGTATTGAATACCCGCATGCGTAAGGAAATCACATCGTGAAGTTTCAGGTAAACAAGGACGTCCTGTCAGAGGCCGTTTCCTTTGCCGTACGTATCTTGCCTCTCAAGAACAAGCAGCAGATCCTCAGCGGAATCTTGATCGAGGCCGATGCAAATGCCATCCGTTTTTCCGTATTCGACTACGAGGTATCTGCCCGAGTTGAGGTTGTAGCCAAGGTAGAAACATCGGGACGTATTTTGGTCTCGTCCAAGTTCCTATCGGACATCGCATCCAGGCTTCCAAACGCGCCGGTAGAGTTTGAGGCCGACGGCTCCAAGCTACTTCTAACCTGTGGTTCATCTAAGTTCACGCTGCCACTCATGGACGTTGAGGCCTACCCAACCCTTCCAGAACTTCCGGAAGTGAACGGAACCATCAGCGGAGACACCTTCAGTGACGCAGTTTCACAGGTTGCCATGGCTGCATCCCGCGATGAGACTCCCGCCTGGATGACCGGTGTTCTCATTGAGACCAGCCCAACCCAGATTGCCTTCACAGCTACCGACCGCTACCGAGTTGCCCTCAAGGAAATTGACTGGCAGTCAAACTCAACCGAGGACCTTTCTGCTCTGGTACCAGCCAAGACTCTTCAGGAAATCGCCAAGACGTTTGCAAACCAGAGCGAAATCTCCATTGGCATCAAGGTTGTTGAAGAGCGCGGCATGATCGCATTCAAGGCAAATAACCGCAGCGTTACCACCCAGCTAATCAAGGAGCAGGCCCGCCCGGTTCGCAACTACTTCCCGCAGGCTTCGGAAGACTTCGCAATCGTTTCCATCCAGGACCTCATCGACTCAACTCGACGAGTGGCCCTGGTTTTGGACAAGCAGCCCGCTCTGAAGTACGCATTCACCGATGGTGAGGTCAAGCTAGAAGCAAACGAGTCCGCTCAGGCCTCGGAGAGCATCAGTGCGGAACTAACCGGTCACCCGGTGACCGTAATGCTGAAGCCTCAGTACCTCATCGATGCCCTGGGAGCCTGCCACAGCGAGTTCGTGAAGATCTCATTCACCAACAGCGAGAATCCAAACAAGCCGGGTCCGGTTCTAATCACCGGTCACGGTGCAAAGGACAAGGCCGACTCCTTCAAGTACCTGCTCCAGCCAAACCTGCTGCGCAGCTAAGGGTGGTATCAGGTGCAGATAAAACACCTGACCCTGGCAGACTTCAGGAACCATCTGGCAACAGAGGTTGAGTTTCACCCGGGGGTAAACCTGTTCTCTGGCGATAACGGCCAGGGCAAAACCAACCTGGTTGAGGCCATTCACTACCTGGCAACGCTGTCTTCACATAGAACGGCGGGCTACCTTCCGCTCATTAGGTGGGATGCGGAGTCCGCAATCGTAAAGTGCAAGGTTTCGCACGCCGGCCGAGATGTTCTGCTGGACCTCGAGCTATCCAAGTACAACAAGAACAGGGCTGCCGTAAATAAGTCGGCTACATCGCGGATCCGAGACATTCTAGGTTACGTTCAGGTTGTCACGTTCGCGCCCGAAGACCTGGACATCGTCAAGAAAGACCCGACCAACCGGCGGAAATTCATCGATGACCTGCTGGTGCAGCTGACTCCGCGCTATTCGGGAGTCATCTCCGACTACGAGCGAGTCTTGAAGCAGCGCAATGCACTGCTTAAGTCGGCTCGCAGCAACTCCGTGAAGGGTGCAGCGCTTTCTACCCTCGACGCATGGGACGCGCAGTTGGTGAGCCTGGGATCGCAACTAATCTGCGCGAGGGGCCAGTTGATGCTCCGACTCGGCCCGCTGGTAGCGGAGGCGTACAAGGATATTGCGGTCACCAGAAACGAGCCCACTATCCGCATGCGCAGCTCGCTACTCGGGAACACCCCGAGCGCATTTCCCGATGAGGAAGAATCCGATGCGTTCGAGTATCTGGATGATTTCGATATCGAGTCGGTGAGAGAACTCTTCGCAAGGCGCCTAGAACAGCTGCGCCCAAAGGAATTGGAACGCGGGCTGACACTCTGCGGCCCGCAGCGCGACGATCTGGTGCTGCTGCTAAACCAGATGCCGGCAAAGAACTACGCCTCGCACGGAGAGGGTTGGTCCTATGCTCTCTCGCTTAGATTGGCTTCACGCCAGTTACTTCGCCAGGACGGCAACTTCGGTGACCCGGTCCTAATCCTCGATGACGTTTTCGCCGAGCTAGATTCCAAGCGGCGCCAAAAACTGGCCGAACTAGTGTCCGACAATGAGCAAGTTTTGATAACGGCCGCCGTTGCCGAAGACGTCCCGGAACAGCTCAAGGCAAGAATGTTTCACGTGGAACAAGGCAGGGTGAGCTTGCTTGGCTGAAGACTTTGCAGTTGATTTCTACCTGAGAATGCGAGCCGCCGTCACCGGCAGACTCGGCCGCGACGCCAGACGTCGCGAGGAGGCGAAGTCCCGTTCCACCTCTCAACCGTTTGAATCCGGGCGGGTACCTCAGACCGCGGGTTCGACCATCGATGACATTTTGAATCAGTTTTCCTGGGATGGAGAGCTGAGCCGGGCAGAACTATTTGCTGGTTGGGCTGGAATTGTTGGCGACCAGAACGCGGCCAACTCAACCCCGGAGGAACTACAAAACGGTCAGCTGCTGGTTAGGTGCAAGAGCACAGCCTGGGCAACGCAGTTGAGACTCATGCACACGCAGATTCTCGAGCGCATCACTGCAGAGTATCCGGGCCTAAAGATTGAAAATATCAAGTTTGTTGGCCCCGATGCGCCCAGTTGGAAAAAGGGTAAATATTCGGTTCCCGGACGTGGCCCGAGAGACACCTACGGATAGCCACAGTTCCGCGTGAATACGGGCATGCGGGCTGGATTCGTTATCTAGTTGCGACCATCCAAATCCCCGTAAATGTCCACACCCTGAAGTAGAATTTCTCCTAGTTAGACAACCCGAATGTAAGTCCCGTCAATGGGCGGGCGGTTCATCGGTCCTAACCCCAAAAAAGGAGCTTCAACTTAATATGTCAACGCCAGAAAACAGCTACGACGCCGGCAATATTCAGATCCTCGAGGGTCTTGAAGCCGTACGTAAGCGTCCCGGTATGTACATCGGTTCCACCGGTCCCCGTGGTTTGCACCACTTGGTTTACGAGATCGTGGACAACTCAGTTGACGAGGCCCTTGCGGGGTACTGCGACACCATCAAGGTCAACATCACCAAAGATGGCTGGATTCGAGTTCAGGACAACGGTCGAGGAATTCCCGTTGCCGTCCACCCAACCGAAGGAATCTCAACCGTTCAGGTTGTTATGACCATCCTTCACGCCGGTGGAAAGTTCGGCGGCGGCGGATACGCGGTTTCCGGTGGTCTCCACGGCGTTGGTGCATCGGTTGTAAACGCACTCAGCTCAGACCTCAGGGTCACCGTTGCTCGCGACGGATCGCTCTGGCACCAGGAGTACAAGATTGGTGTTCCGCAGAGCCCGGTTAGCAAGGGCGAGCCAGCCGACTACACCGGAACCACAACCGAGTTCCTGGCGGATCCGAGCATCTTCGAATCGGTTGAATACGACTACGAGACCCTGCGCCAGCGATTCCAGCAGATGACCTTCCTAAACAAGGGTCTGCGCATCACCCTCACCGATGAGCGCGACGGCCGCACCGATGACTTCTGCTACGAGCGTGGCCTGCAGGACTACGTGGAATACCTAAACGCCGCCAAGAAGGCAGAAATCGTCCACGACGAGATCATCTCCTTCGAATCGGAGACCAAGGAAAAGAACCTGAGTCTCGAACTGGCGATGCAGTGGACCACCGCATACACCGAGAGCGTTCATACCTACGCAAACACCATCAACACTCACGAGGGTGGAACCCACGAGGAGGGCTTCCGAGCCGCACTCACCGGTTTGGTTAACCGCTACGCACGCGACAAGGGTCTACTCAAGGAGAAGGACGAGAACCTCACGGGTGACGACTGCCGCGAGGGTCTAACCGCCGTAATCTCCGTCAAGATTTCCGAGCCACAGTTTGAGGGACAGACTAAGACCAAGCTTGGCAACACCGAGGCCAAGGCTTTCGTTCAAAAGGTTGTGAACGAGCAGCTTGGTGACTGGTTCGACAGAAACCCAAACCAGGCCAAGGAAATCATCCGCAAGGCAATCCAGGCCTCGGCGGCTCGACAGGCTGCTCGCAAGGCTCGCGAGGCAACCCGACGCAAGGGTCTGCTCGAGAGCGTTGGCATGCCGGGCAAGTTGCGCGACTGCTCCAGCCGCGATCCAAAGGTCTCCGAGATTTTCATCGTTGAGGGTGACTCCGCGGGCGGTTCCGCCATGCGTGGCCGCAACCCGGAAACCCAGGCCATCCTCCCGCTGCGAGGCAAGATCCTCAACGTGGAGAAGGCCCGCCTGGACCGCGCCCTAGGTAACACCGAGGTTCAGTCGCTCATCACAGCATTCGGTACCGGCATCGGCGAGGAGTTCGACGTCTCCAAGATCCGCTACCACAAGTGCGTTCTCATGGCGGATGCCGATGTTGACGGTCAGCACATTCGCACCCTGCTGCTCACCCTGCTGTTCCGCTACATGCGGCCGCTGATTGAGCACGGCTACGTTTACCTGGCTCAGCCACCCCTTTACCGCATCAAGTGGAGCAACGCGCCCCACGAGTACGTTTACTCGGATGCCGAACGCGACCAGAAGCTTGCCGAAGGTGCGCTGGCAGGCCGCAAGATTCCAAAGGAAAACTCCATCCAGCGATACAAGGGTCTGGGTGAGATGGACTACGACGAGCTCTGGGAAACCACCATGGACCCGGCCCGCCGCACCCTCCTTCAGGTGACCATGGAGGACGCCGCCATCGCGGACGGAATCTTCTCCACCCTCATGGGCGACGATGTCGAGGCACGCCGTACCTTCATTCAGCAGAACGCCAAGGACGTCCGCTTCCTAGACATCTAGGAATCGGTGAAAGAAAAGATCATGGCAGAAGACATTCAGAACCCAGAGCTCCAGCACGACAACATCGAGCAGGTTGAACTCAACACAGAGATGCAGCGTAGTTACCTTGACTACGCCATGTCGGTCATCGTTGGCCGTGCACTTCCGGACGTACGCGACGGCCTGAAGCCGGTGCACCGCCGCGTGCTTTATGCAATGTACGACGGCGGCTACCGCCCGGACAAGCAGTTCAGCAAGTGC
>JBJTNC010000123.1:0-2407 GCA_046073865.1 Micrococcales bacterium
CCCTCGGGTTCGTCCATCCTGGTCAATCTTTCGGGCCGCGGCGACAAAGACATGGAGACCGCGGGAAGGTACTTCGGCTTTATTGGCGCCGATGGCAGCACCCGCGCCGACGGCGAGGCGGGAAACTAATGGCACGCAAGAGCACTGCGCAGGTACTGCGCGAAAACAAGGACAGCGGCCGCGGCTCGCTGGTGGGTTACTTCCCTGCGGGTTACCCAAGCCTCGAGGAGAGCGTTGACGCCGCGGTTGCCATGTGCCAGAACGGCGTTGATGTTCTGGAGCTCGGCGTTCCGTACAGCGATCCCGTGATGGACGGGCCGGTAATTCAGGAGGCCACGCTCCACGCGCTCGAGCACGGCTTCAAGTTGCGCAACGTATTTGACGCGGTGAAGGAGATCACATCCCGCGTGGACACCCCGGTGCTTGTGATGACCTACTGGAACCCGGTTCTTCAGTACGGCGTTGAGCGTTTCGCGGCAGACCTGGCGGCCGCCGGGGGAGCGGGACTCATCACTCCAGACCTTATTCCGGACGAGGCAAAGCTCTGGCTGGACGCGAGCGAGAAGTACGGATTGGACCGGGTCTTCCTCGCAGCCCCAACCAGCACCGAGGAACGGTACGCAACGGCGGCAGACCTGAGCCGGGGATTCGTTTACGCGGTTTCCACGATGGGCATCACTGGCGCCCGTGAGGAACTAGACAACCTCGCCCGCAAGGTGGTTTCAGGAGTCCGCTCCGCAGATTCCGAGCAGCTGACCTGCGTTGGCATCGGAATCTCAACGGCGGAGCAGGTGGCCGAAGTCAACGAATATGCTGACGGCGCCATCGTTGGCAGTGTATTTGTGAAAACATATGCTGAGGGTGGCCTAGAGGCACTCAAAGTTAAGGTTCGGCAGCTAGCATCCAAACTGGCCCGCTAAGTTGCGCCAAAAACAGGAGATTCAGTAAGTGAAGAGCATTCTCACGGCATTCCCAAGCCCCACCATCAGCGATCTAACGCTGGGTCCGGTGACCATCCACTTCTACGCACTGTTCATCATCCTGGGCATCGCGGTGGCAGCCATCATCTCCGCGCTTCGCATGCAGAAGCGTGGAGCCAACAGCGGCCTTGCCATCGACATCGCAATCTGGGCGGTTCCCTTCGGAATCGTTGGCGGACGACTGTTCCACGTACTCACCCACTGGAGCGACTATTTCGGAGCGGGCAAGAACCCTGCATCGGCGCTCTACGTCTGGGAGGGTGGCCTCGCCATCTACGGCGCATTGATCTTCGGCGCTGTTGGTGTCTACCTGGGCACCCGCATGAGCGGAATCAAGTTCATGGCTTACGCTGACATCCTGGTCCCGGGCCTGATCCTGGCGCAGGGAATCGGCCGATGGGGTAACTACTTCAACCAGGAACTCTTCGGAACTCCAACCGATCTGCCATGGGGTCTCAACATCACCAACGCTGCAACTAACCCGGCCTGGCCTGTGGGTCTGCCAACCGACACCCTGATGCAGCCGATGTTTCTATACGAGTCGCTGTGGGACATTGCCGGTGTTGCGGTTCTACTAATTCTCGAGAAGAAGCTCCGCCTGCAGTGGGGTCGCCTCTTTGGCGCATACCTCATGTACTACGCGGTTGGTCGCGGAATCATCGAGCCATACCGTCTTGACGCCGCCAGCACGTTCCTGGGAATCCGCGTAAATGAGTGGATGTCTATCCTCATGTTCGTGATTGGTGCTGCCGTAATCTACCTTCAGAACCGCAGGCACACCGGCATTGAGACCTCAATCTTCCTGCCGGGACGCGAGCCAGTTGTGGAGTCCGGGGCCGAGGCCGCCGAGACAATCGCGGCGGCAATCGCCGACGAGCCAGCCACCGAAACCGAGGCGGACGCAACGGCAAAAAAGCCTGCCAAAAAGCGCGCCAAGGCACACAAAGACGACGTGGACTTCTCCACCGATGAGGTAAACTCAAAGTCTGAATAATTGCTTTAGGGTTAGCCCAAAAGCAGCCGTAACAACCAGCCATAAGCGCCAACGAGTCGGCAAGCTCTTGTATCCCCACCGTTAGGTGGGCAGTGGGCCAAAGATGTCCCCAGTCAAAAACTTCTATTGATTGGATTCGGCATGTCTGTTGCATCCCCGTTCGAGCGATTCTCCACCTCGCCAGCGAAGACCGGTCTGTATGACCCCGCGCACGACAAGGACGCCTGTGGCCTTGCCATGGTTGCGACTCTTCGCGGCACTCCGGGACACGACATTGTTGACACCGCACTAAACGCACTTCGCAACCTTGAGCACCGTGGAGCCGTTGGCTCCGACGCCGGCACCGGCGATGGCGCCGGTATTCTCACCCAAATTCCTGACGCTTTCTTGCGTGCTGTTGCAGGCTTTGACATACCTGCCAAGGGCTTCTATG